>NZ_JBRBZA010000048.1:0-31409 GCF_053493975.1 Thermomicrobium sp. | reverse complement strand
ATGCCCACCACGATCACTCGACTCGACGTCTACGACGTCCGCTTTCCCACCTCGCTCACCCTGGCCGGATCCGATGCCATGCATCCTGACCCGGACTATTCGGCCGCTTACGTCATCCTCCACACCGATTCCCCCGGCCTGGAGGGGCATGGGCTCACCTTCACCATCGGCCGCGGCAACGAGCTCTGCGTCGCCGCTGTCCACTCGCTCGCGCCCTTCGTCGTCGGCCAGCGACTCGAGGAGATCGTCGCCGACTTCGGTCGCTACTGGGATCGGCTCACCAATGACGGTCAACTCCGCTGGGTCGGGCCGGAGAAAGGCGTGCTGCATCTGGCGACCGCCGCGGTCATCAATGCGCTGTGGGACCTCTGGGCTCGCGCAGTCGGCAAGCCGGTCTGGAAGCTCCTGGCCGACCTTTCGCCCGAAGAGATCGTCCGCCTCGTCCCCTTCCGCCACATCACCGATGCGCTCACCCCGGACGAAGCGCTGGCACTCCTCCGCCGGCAGGCACCGACGCGCGCCGAGCGGGAACAGGAACTCTTCCGCTCCGGCTACCCCTGCTATACCACCTCGGCCGGCTGGCTCGGCTACTCGGACGAGCAGGTCGCGGCGCTCGCCCGCCAGGCGATCGAGCAGGGCTTCACCGCCATCAAGATGAAGGTCGGCCAGGATCTCGCGCACGACCGGGCTCGGGCTCGGCTCTTGCGGGACGTCATCGGTCCCGACCGCAAGCTGATGATGGACGCCAACCAGCGCTGGGACGTCCCGCAAGCCATCGCCTGGATGCGCGAACTCGCTGAGTTCGACCCCTGGTGGATCGAGGAACCGACGCACCCGGACGACGTCCTCGGCCACAAGGCGATCGCCGAGGCCATCGCACCGATCGGCGTGGCGACCGGCGAGCATGTGGCCAACCGCGTGGTCTTCAAGCAGCTCCTGGCCTCCGGCGCCATCCGCTTCTGCCAGATCGACGCCTGCCGGCTCGGCGGCGTGAACGAAGTCATCGCCGTCCTGCTCATGGCTGCCAAGTTCGGCGTACCGGTCTGCCCGCACGCCGGTGGCGTCGGCCTCTGCGAGTACGTCCAGCACCTCTCGATGTTCGACTTCATCGCCGTGAGCGGCAGCATGGAGCACCGGATGATCGAGCACGTCGATCATCTCCACGAGCACTTCGTCGACCCAGTCACCGTGCGGAACGCCCGCTATCTCCCGCCACAGCAGCCGGGCTACTCGATCGAGATGAAGCGCGAGTCGCTCGAGCAGTACCGCTACCCCGACGGGCCAGTCTGGCGCGAGCTGCGGCCGCGTGCACCGGCGGGCGAACAGCACTGAGATCGGCGCGACGACTCGTCCGAGCGGCCTGCACCGCGCACTCGTGACACGACGGCATGCGCCAACGGCACGGAGCATCGACTCCCGCGCTCGTCCTGCGCTGGTGCCTGCACTGTTCTGGCCTCATCCAGGTGACGGGAGAGCGACAGGTGCGTCAGACGAGCGGCTCGTGGTGGCCGCGGCTCTCACCGCTCACGCGACTCGGGTCGAGTGAGCAGACTCATCGCGCCGCGTCGTACCGAACACCAGGTCAGCACGCTCGCCCTGTCATCCGCGGTCGCGCTCTCCGCCGTCCGACCGAGTGGAGGAATCGCCCCGATCGGTCGCCAGCCAGCGGGGCTCCTGGGGCAGCGCGTACCTCGCGTTTCCCCGCGGTTGGCCGCGTGCTCACCAGATCGAGGGATCGTAGTCGGCGCTCCAGTCATGCAGCGTCCCCGACGGCCCCTCCCAATAGAGATTGCCGGCGTCGTCCATCCAGGTGGGATCGGGGTTTTCGCCGCTCAACGCTTGGCTCCACTCTTCGGCCATCCAGGTATTGAAGGCATCGTGCTCGGGATCGTAGAGACCTCCACCGCTCGAGTACAAGTCGCTGTACAAGTCTCCGGAGAAGTCGTAGCCGCCGCTGTCCCAGCCGACATCCGCGAACGGATCTTGGAAGCCGTAAAGGGGCGTGCCGTAGTCGAACGCACCCCAGTCCCAGGCCGGCGTCATCGCACTGCCGTACCCCATCCCGCCACCATCGACCCAGACGTCGGGCACCTGCCCACCCTCGAGCGGCCCCGGTACGCCGATGACGTACGCCTCGGCGTCCTCCAGAACGGCCGGAAGTTCGGGGACATACTCGTCCAGCAGCCCATACGGAGCGATGAAACTGACGATGTATCCTGTCCACCCGTCGCAGAGGATCCAGAGTATCGCCTCGTACGGCTGCCCGTTCTGCACGGCCGCGTAGGCCAACTCGATCGCCGGCCATCCCGCGAAGGAAGTCCATTGCGTGTGAAAGGCATAGAACTGCTGACTCTGCTGCTGCAGGCGCAAGTAGACGACGGCCGCGTACTGGAGCGGGTTCATCGGCTGAGGCAACGGCTCCGTGTACCAAAAGAGTCCCGGCTGGAACGGCACGTTCCCCTGCACGGGAGCCAAGTAGGCGACCCGTTGCCCATCGGACACGCGCTGCCAGCCGGTCGCGAGCTGTTCCCGCTGCACGTTCGTGCGGCGGAGCGCCGGGGTGACGTTCGCCGCGATCCCCGGTGTCGGCGTCCCCTCGTCGCGCGTCAGGAACCACAAGCCGGCCGCCCCGATGACACCGACGGAGAGACACCCGCACACCAGTGCGACCGCCCCGAGCACCAAAAACCAGCCTCGCCGCGCCATCGCTCGTCCCCCGCGTACCGCGTGTCAGGCACCGACCGCTCGTCTTTTGGATGCGTCCGAGTATACGGCAGCCCGCGGTCGCGCGCCACAGTGGTGCGCTCCTTCGATCAGCTACCGCCCCTCGCCGACTCGTCCCGGCACCGCGTCGACCAGCACCCACCGGCCGGTTTCCGGTGCCGCGCGAGCCGCCCGCTTTCTTCCGCCGTCCGAGCGGACACTGGGCGACGGCCGCGATCGATGCCCCCGCACTCGGCGAGCACGCCCCGAGCCGGTCGACCGACGTTCGGTTGCCTCCGACCGCCAGCGGGCTGCATGGCCCCGGTCGGCGATCGCCCCGGCTGACGCCTGCACGAGGAGGACCCTTCCCGGTTGGCGAGCCGTCACCGAGGCAGCCCCGCGCTGCAGCCGTGAGCCGGGCCTCTCGGGGACGAGCGGGCAGGGGGCCTCCGCTGCGCCGTCGCGTGGCCGACGGGCGAGGCGCAGGGCCACCAGGCGGCGTACCCAGCGCGAGCTGCCACACCGGATCGGCTAGGCACCCTCGATCCGACCGGTGCCGACCGGCTCGGTCTCGGTCGCCGCCCTGCCGATGCCCATCATGCCCGTCGCGAAGCCGAAACGAGACTATCACCCCCTCGACCGGTCGTTTTCCGCGTCGTATCATAGTGTTGTCCCCACGCACGTGGGGGTGTACCGCTCTCGTTGGCATTGCTGGCGATGTCGATGGCATCGTCCCCACGCACGTGGGGGTGTACCGCGATGGCGAAGACCGAACACTCTCGACTGACCGTTGTCCCCACGCACGTGGGGGTGTACCGGGAGCCAACGAGATGGCCGAGGTCATCGGTACATCGTCCCCACGCGCGTAGGGTGTACTCACCGGACTACGTCAAACAGCGCAGCGTAGCACATCGTCCCCACGCACGGAGGGTGTACGGGAACCGTGGCGAGGGCCCTCACGCCCTCGAACATCGTCCCCACGCACGTGGGCGATGCACGGCTAGTCGGACCGCCTTGACGATGCCTCCGCTGCCAGCAACCATGCCGACGACATGCTTACCAGCGCCACGACGCGGGCGCCCCGCACGACCGGCTTCACCTCGTCGGCTGTCCGCTTCTGCCACAATGGATCGCGCGTGCTGGACCGATCCAGAGATGGCGCCGCACCACGATCGACTCGACGGCTTGCGCGACTGTATCTCCGTGGATGCCCGCAAGAGGACCTGCGCAAACCCTGCCTGCAGCGCTGAGCGTCGCGGTCGAAAGGATGAGACTCATGCGCTTCAACCTCGGCCCACCGCCGACCGATCCCTTGTTCCAGCCAGCTCCGCCCTGGCGAACCCTGCGCGAGCCGACCCGGACCAGCATCGTCGTCCTGCTCTCCGTGCCGCTCGGTCTCCTCGCCGCTTCGCTCTTCGCTCTGCCCCTTCTCCTCCGCTCACCCGATCGCACGCTGACCGTCCCGCTTTCCGGATTGCCCTCGCTTCTCGCGCTGCTCCTGCTCGTTCCCTTGCACGAACTCCTCCACGCGCTCCCCCTGCCTGGCTCGCTCCGCTCGCCCCAGCTCGTCCTCGGTTTCTGGCCGCGCACGCTCCTCGCCTATGTCCACTACCACGGCGAGCTCACGCGCGCCCGGTTCCTCGTCGTCGCGCTCAGCCCGCTCGTCACGGTCAGCCTGCTCGCCCAGGCCGGCTCGCTCCTCCTGCCCACCCTCGACCCGTTCTGGCTCACCCTGGGCCTCCTGAACGCCCTCGGCTCCGGCGCCGACCTCCTGGCCGCAGCGCTCGTCCTCGCCCAGGTCCCACGCGACGCCCGCCTGCGCAACCATGGCTGGCGTACCCACTGGCGCCCAGCCGAGCACCCGCACGCCGACCGCCCTACGCCACCCGGCTCGTGATCGACCAACGCTGCGCCGCCCGTTGTCGCGCTCGCTCAGCCGATTTCCGCCCCATCCCGTGCATGATCGCTGATCAGCTCGCCCCGCACCGGCATCGCTTCGCGAGCCAGCTCCCATCGACCGTCCCGCTCTCGCCAGTATGCGGTGAACCGGACCGGCAGCGAGACCGCACGATAGCAGTCCGCCCCATCCATCAGCTGCCAGTGGAGGTGCGGCTCCGTCGAGTGACGCGAATGCCCGCACCGGCCGATCACCTCGCCCGCCCGCACCCGCTGCCCCGGCCGCACCGTCAGGTTCCCGCACTGGAGATGCGCCGAAAGACTGTGCTCCCCCGGCGCATGCTCAATCACCACGAAGTTGCCCACCGGATCCCGTGCCAGCGGCTCGATGATCCCGTTCCACCGACAGTCGTGGTGACCGTCCCGCACCGCGACGACCGTCCCATCGGCGGCCACCACGATCGGTCGGCCCCATGCGTCGTACTGCTCGGGGCGTCGGGCACCCTCCGGCACGCTCCGGCCGTGGGCGTCGGTGACCACGAGGTCAAAGGCGTCGCGTTGCCCCCAGACCGACCAGGAGTGCGACGTCTCCGGATCAGGGCCGCCGTTGACGACCGTCCAGACGCCTTCGACCGGCAGGCGATACCGTCCACGCGGTCACCACTCGTGCGGTCCCGGTCGGCGCGAACGAGAGCGGAGTCTCACCACCCCCTCCCCGATCAGCTGGCGCACAGTGGAGAACCACAGGAACGGCGAGAGGAGTCCGAGCACCTGGCTCGATCAGGAAACGGGCCGTCCAGCCCGCGCCAGCTTCCCGGCTCCACCGAGCGATGCGCCGCAGCCGAGGCAGCAGGCTCGCCACCAGCGCCCACCGCAGCGGCGCTGCTACCGCGAGTCGGTCGTCCAGCAGCGGCAGAACCTAGCCCGCCACCCCGAACAAGACCAGTTCCGTCTCCCAACGCTCGAGCGCGTCGAGCAGGCGCCTCATCGCTCCACCTCCTCCCGTGCGTCACCGGCACGTGCCCCGTCGCTGACCGCCGCTGGTCCACGCGCCCCGACCCACCCAGCCAGCACCTCGCGCGGGAAGCCGACCACCACCAGCGCGACGGCCGCGGCCACGACGAGCAGGATCAGGAGAAAAACCACGCTCAACGCCTCGGCCAGCGCGCGCTCCGAGCTGGCACGCAGCGCGTGGCTCAGGCTCGGCCGCTGCGCCGGATCGAGCAGCGCGTCGATCGCCGCCCGCTCCACCAGCCGCTGCTGGATCACCCCGTTGAGCACGGCACCCAGCACGGCCACCCCCACCGCCCCACCGATCGTCCGCGCCAAGCCGACCAGCGCCGTCGCGATCCCCCGCTCGCTCCACGCGACCGCGTTCTGCACCGCGATCAGGAACGCCGTCGCGCTGAACCCCATCCCGACCCCGAAGAGCGCTGCCGCAGCCACCGCCCACCCGAGAACCGGCCACCGCGGGACGACCTGCAGAACGAGCGCACCAGTCAGCATCGCGCCCATGCCGACGACCACCGAACTCCGGAAGCCGAAGCGCAGGATGACGCGACCAGCGACCGTCGACGCCAGTGACCAGCTCACGGCGAAGGGCATGATCGTCAGGCCAGCCGTCGCCGCCGTACCCGCTCTCAGCCCCTGCATCGCCAGGGGAAGATACGAGATCAGCCCGAACATCCCCGCGCCGATCAGGATGCTGCCCAGCCCGACGACGGCCATCAGCCGGCGGCGGACGAGCTCCAGTGGGACGATCGGCATGGCCGCCCGCTGCTCCGTCCGCCAGAAGAGCACCAAAAGCGCCGCTCCCCCCAGCGTCGCCCCGACTGCGACGACCGGCGCCGCTCCTCGTCCCTCCCCAGCAGTCGAAAGTCCCGAGAGCAGCAGCGTCATCCCGGCCGTCAGGAGGAGCGCACCCCGACAGTCCAGCGGGTGCTCGCGCCGCACCACCCGCTCCTGCACCGCTGCACCCAACAGGCCGAGCGCCACCAGCCCGACCGGCACGTTCAGGTAGAAGATCCAGCGCCAGCCGGCCAGGTCGGTGACCGCAGCCCCCACGCTCGGTCCCGCCACCGCCGCGGCACCCCAGACGGCGCTCGTCAGCCCCTGCAAGCGGGCCCGCTGCTCGAGCGGGAAGAGATCCCCCAGGATGGTCAGCGTCACCGGGATGATCCCACCCGCTCCCAGTCCCTGCAGCGCCCGGAACAGGACCAGCTGCAGCATCGACTGAGCCACTCCGCAGAGACCCGACCCGACCAAGAAGAGCGTGATGGCTGCGAGCAGGATCCGCTTGCGCCCATAGAGGTCAGCCAGCCGACCGTACAACGGGATCGTGGTCGTCGAGGTCAATAGGTACGCCGTGACGACCCACGGGTAGAGGGCGAAGCCGCGCAATTCCCCGACGATCGTCGGCATCGCCGTCCCGACGATCGAAACGTCCAGGGCAGCCAGAAAGGTCGCCGCCAGCACCCCGCTGACGATGGCGACGATCCGCCTCCGTCCGAGCTCCGATCGTCGTGCTGGCGGCCACACCCTGGCGACCCTCTCGACCCGGTCAGAAGGGCAGCGACACTCGTCGGAACCGTCCTCGTGCTTGTCGGCTGGCACTGCCAGCGGTTACCATCGCGTGAGCCACATCGGCAAGCATGACCCGCAGGCGACAGGGCGCAGTCTACGGCGCGAGCCGGAGGGCAGCAAGATGAGCGCGACGACCATACGCAGACGATCGCCCGTTCGGGCGTCGTCGACCGGACGATGGGTCCAGTTGCTCCTCAGCCTGGCCGTGCTGTCAGCAGTCGCCGCGTGGCCATCGCTCGCCACTGCCGCGCCGACCGGACACGACGCCTTCCTCGACACCTGGGCGCGCAGCGACCTGCCCGTCGCCGAGGGACGCGTCAGCCGGACCTGGATGTGGGGTCCCGAGCCGTTCACGGTGCCGCTCCGCGAGCCGTACGCCGACGCTCCCGGGGGAACGCGCCTCGTCCAGTATTTCGACAAGTCGCGCATGGAGATCACCGATCCAGCAGCTGACCGTGCCTCACCCTGGTACGTCACCAACGGGCTCCTCGCCAAGGAGCTGATCACCGGCCAGCTCCAGCTCGGCGACCAGACCTTTCAGACGCATCCTCCCGCCATCGTCAACGTCGCCGGGGACCCCGACGATCCCACTGCCCCGACCTACGCCACGTTCGCCGCGCTGCTCGCCGCACCACCGCTGCCCGTCGGCAGCCTCGTGACCCAGACGCTCGATCGTGCCGGCCAGGTGGGGAACGACCCGGCTTTGGCACGCTACGGCGTGACCGCTGCGCTGCTCGTCCCGGAGACCGGCCACACCGTCGCCTCGGTCTTCTGGACCTTCATGAACAGTCGCGGCCTGGTCTACACCGGCTGGCGGTTCCGCGACGATGCGCTCTTCCCCAATCCCTTCTATGCCACCGGCTTCCCGATCACCGAGCCCTACTGGACGCGCGTCCGCGTCGGCGGCACGCCGCACGACGTCCTCGTCCAGTGCTTCGAGCGTCGCTGTCTGACCTACGCGCCCGACAATCCCACCGGCTGGCAGGTCGAGGCCGGCAACGTCGGGCAGCATTACTATCGCTGGCGCTACGAGCAGCTGGCGCAGCCGGTGCAGCAGGCAGGCGTCTACCAGTTGGCCACGGTCACCAACGTGGTCGATGGCGACACGATCGACGTCCGCTTCGCCGATGGCCGCACCGCCCGCGTCCGCCTGATCGGCGTCGACACGCCGGAGGTCTACAGTGAAGTCGAGTGTTTCGGCGTGGCTGCCTCGCAGTTCACCGCCGAGTGGCTGGCCGGCAAGGAGGTAGCGCTCCAGCGCGACGTCTCGGAGACCGACCGGTACGGGCGGCTCCTCCGCTACGTTTGGATCGGCCCCTATCTCTTCAACGAGGAGCTGGTCCGGCGCGGCTACGCCGGTGTCGCCACCTACCCGCCGGACGTCGCCTACGCCTGGCGTTTCCGCGAGGCCGAGCGAGCTGCCCGCGAGGAACGAGCTGGGCTCTGGGGCGTCTGCCCCGTCCCACCCGTGGGACGCGATACCGAACCAGCCCCGCCACCAGGACCGCCCCCATCCCCGTCACCGACGCCCACACCCTCGCCCAACTGCGATCCGAGCTATCCGACAGTGTGCATTCCGCCTCCGCCGCCCGACCTCGACTGCTCGGATATCCCCCACCGGCGCTTCCCGGTTCTTCCACCCGATCCGCATCGCTTCGACTCGGACCGCGACGGCATCGGTTGCGAACTCGGGTAGCCCGGACACCGACGAGCGAGTGCACTCGTCCCTGCCCGATCCGCTCTCCGAGCAGCCGGGCATGGCATCATGATTCAGTGCTGTACTGAACCGGCTATCGCGCGCGTAGCGGGAAAGGATCGAGGTGGATGATCGGTATCACGGCAGCGACTGGTCGACTGGGTCGTCTCGTCATCGCCGAGCTCCTCCAGCGAGTGCCCCCTGACCGACTGGTTGCACTCGCTCGCGATCTCGACAAGGCGAGGGATCTCGCTGCACAGGGAATCACCGTTCGCCACGCCGACTACGACGATCCGGCGACGCTGGATACCGCGCTCCGTGGCATCCAGCGCCTGCTGCTCATCTCCGGGACCGAGGTGGGCCGGCGCGTCCGACAACACCAGAACGTCATCGCTACCGCCGTACGCGCCGGTGTCCAATACATCGCCTACACGAGCCTCCTCCACGCCGACCGCTCTCCACTCCGCTTCCTCGCTGACGAGCACCTAGCGACTGAGCATGCCTTGCAGGAGAGCGGTCTTTCCTGGGTCATCCTGCGCCACGGCTGGTATACCGAGAACTTCGAGGAACGTGTCCGTCACGCCGCCGCCATCGGCGAACTCGTCAGTGCGACCGGCACAGCACGCCTGTCACCCGCGACGCGCGCCGACTATGCTGTCGCTGCCGCAATCGTCCTCACTGATGACGGGCACGCTGGGCACATCTATGAACTGGCTGGTGACGAAGCCTGGACGATGGCTGATCTGGCGCAGGCCATCACCGAGGCGATCGGGCGGCCCATCGCTTCTCGCCACGTCACCCCTGCGGAGTACCGTGCCTTTCTTCTCCGACAAGGCACGCCCGAACCCATCGCTGACGTGCTCCTGACCATCGAGTCCGGCATCGCGCAGGAGGCGCTCTTCGACGACAGCCGCACGCTGAGTCGCCTCATCGGCCGACCGACCACGTCGCTCCGAACAGTCGTGCGGACGTGGCTGTGCGCCTGAGTTGGCCACCGGCCAACTGCGGCCACTTCCTGCCCCATCTGAGGACATCCCGCTGCCAGCACCGCCTCGCTCGAGGCGCGACAGCTGCTCAGCGCGACGAGTGCTGCTCCGCCGCAGGTCGATGCATTTTCGGCTCACCCACCAGCGGGCCCCGCCGCGTTGCTCTTCGCCTGCTCGATGGGAACACCGCTGTTCCCGCCGCTGCTCCATCCTGATCGACAGTGCAGGGTGCGGTCACCGACCGCCGATCGAGCGTGCGCCGTCGATCAGCTGACCGCGGGGTCGGCCGGCACGACCGCGCTCGATCGTGGGAGAAGTCTGAAGAGGAGAGGCAGGGGTACCGTGCGTCTTTTCCGCTCGCTCGCTGCTGACACGCCGGAGATGGTTGGCGGGATCCTCCTCTTCGCGTGGCTGGTCGCCTCCTTCGTCCTCGATCTCTACGCGATTTACCTCACGTTCGGCGGTTTCGGCGTGCTCCTGGGCATCGTTCTGGCGCCGATCGTCTTCGTCATCGCACCGTGGTACGCCGGGGTCGCACACGGCTTTTGGTGGCCACTGATCGTCGAGTACGGCGGGCTGATCGTGTTCGGACTCGTCTTCGGCCTGGGCGAGAAGCTTTTCGGCAACGCTGACTGACTCCCGCCGATCTCCAGCGGCGATGCCGGGCGATCGCCTCAGCGGGCCCGTCGTCCAGCTCGGCTCTGCTAGTCATCTGGCATCCCAGCGTCAACCGCACTGTCCACGGCAGGACGCGAGGAGACCGCTCGTCCGGTCACTGCCCGATTCCCTCTCTCCGCGTTCCATCCATCAGTCTCGTCCGACCGAAGGGGAACCGCGTCTCGGCTCGAGCGCTAGCCGCAAAGTCCGTGTTGATTCAGGACGATGTTCCCAGTTGTCGTTCACCGCTCCCGCCGATGCTCTTCGACGAGAGAAGGGATGTGCGGTGCTGATGCGCGACGTCTTCTTGCGTCGCCAGCCGATCCTCACGCGTCGCCTCGACGTCTGGGGTTACCAGGTCAGCGCGAGCTACCCGACCCTCGCGCAGCCGCTACTTGCCCCGAGTGCATCCGTCGCGCAGTCCGACCCTGCGCAGGCCGAAGCGCGTCTCGTGTTCGACGCGCTCGCCGAAGTCGGACTCCCCGCCCTGGTCGGCGACTCGACCGCGCTCATCCAGCTTTCTCCCGCCGCGGCGCTCGCTACCCAAGACTTTTTGACAGGGCTCGCGACGCCGGACCGGCTGATCCCAATCCTCACGCTCGACCCCCCACCCGATCGACAACTCCTGCTCGATGCGATCGCCGCACTGCGCAGCCACGGCTTTCGCGTCGGGACCGCTGGAGTTCCGAGCGATGAGATGCTGCAGGCAGTCAGCCGGGCGGTCGATCTCGTCGTCGTAGAGTACAGTCGAGTGACCACGCACCTGGACGCGCTGGCCAGTCACCTGCGCGCCGGGCGTGCTCTCCTTTTAGTCACGGGGATCGAGGACTATCAGGCCTTCGACCGATGCCGGGAACAGCGCGTGACGCTTTTCGCTGGGCCGTTCCTCGCGCTCCCTCGTCCCGTTCGGATGCTCCGTGCCCCAGCGAGTCGTGCGCTCCTCTTGTTGCTCGCACGGCTGCAAGATCCCGAGGTGGAATTCTCCGAACTCGAGGCGCTGATCTCCCTCGACGTGGGCCTGACCTATCGGCTCCTGCGACTCGTCAATACGGTCTGGCTCGGTCGGCGGCGGATCGAGTCGGTTCGCCAGGCGCTGCTCGTGCTCGGGACGCGTCTGGTCTCCGCCTGGGTCACGCTTCTGCTCATGGCCGACATTCCCGACAAACCACAAGAATTGCTCACCTTGGCGATCGTCCGCGCGCGCATGGCTGAACTCGTCGCCGCCGCACGCGGGCGCGCGAGCCGCGAATCGGCCTTCCTGGTGGGACTGCTCTCGGTCCTCGATGCCCTGCTCGATCAGCCGATGTCCGACCTCGTCGCCGCTCTCCCACTCGCTGACGAACTCGCGGCTGCGTTGCTCCACCGGGAAGGCGAGCTCGGCCTCGTCCTCGATATCGTGCTCGCCTACGAGCGAGGCGATTGGCTGCGCCTGCCGGCAAGCGGACTTCGCCCGTCGCTCCTCAGCTCTGCGTACGTGGATGCTCTGGCCTTCGCCCGCGAGATCGAGTCAGCATTGGCTGCATGAATGCCGGTCCGCGAGATTCTCATCGCTCGACAACCGGTCTTCGACCGCCACTTGGAGACGGCGGCCTACGAACTCCGCTACGGTCAACCCGGCGGAAAGGCGGGTGCACCGTCGACGCAGGACGCCGAGCGCTTTCTCGATACCCTGCTGGATTTGGGGCTCGACGAACTGGTCGGTGCTCGCACCGCCATCGTCGCTTTGCCGGCTTCCGTTCTGACCAGCTCGCTCTCTGAACTGGTCACCTTGCTTCCGGCCGATCGCCTGATGGTGCTCGTCGAGCTCGCAGACTATCTGCACAACGATGTGCGCGAAGCCCTGCGCCGCCTCGCTCGCCGCGGCTGTCAGATCCTTCTCGAACTCGATCTTTTCGATACGCACTTGCCCTCGATCGATGACGTCGATGCCGTCCGGGTGCGGCTCCCGGATCCCACAGTACTTCAGGAGCGGCACACGCGACTCGAAGCGCTGCTCGCGGAACTCCTCGCACCGCTCGCCTCCTCTCGGTCCGGGACCTTGCGCGTTCTCGCCTCGGACATTCGAACCTATCACGAGTTCGCGGTGTGCCGTGACCTCGGCGTCGATTTGTTCCAAGGTCCTTTCCTCTTCCGACCGCTCATCGTGCGGGGATACCAGCGACCAGTGTCCGATGCTGCGCTGCTCCTGCTTTCCCGTCTGGCCGATCCAGCGATCGACTTCGAGGAGATCGAACGGCTCCTCGCTCAGGACCTCCGACTCGCCTACAAACTGCTCAAGCTGGTCAACAGCGTCTGGTTCGCTCGGCGCAGCCGGATCGAATCGCTCCGGCAGGCGCTGCTCGTCCTCGGAATACGGAACGTGACAGCGTGGGTCACGCTGCTCGTTCTGGCCGGCGTGGAGAGCAAGCCAGTCGAACTGGTCCGTACCGCCCTTCTGCGAGCCCGCCTATGCGAACTCCTCGCTGGAGCGATCGGCTCGGCGTCGCGCGAGACAGCCTTCCTGACCGGACTGCTCTCGGTGCTCGACGCTGCCCTCGATCGACCCCTCGAGGCAGCGCTCGCTCCGCTGCCGCTCGCCAGCGAAGTGGTCGCTGCGCTCCTCGAACAGCGCGGACCACTCGGTCGGATCCTGCAGCTCGTGCGCGCCTACGAGTCCGGCGACTGGCCTCATCTCGCCGACCTCCCGTTGGCCGCCTCCGTCGTGACCGAGGCCTACCTCGATGCTCTCGCTTTTACTGCCGAAGTGCTCGGCGCGCTCGGGCAGACATCCTAGGCTGGACCCGGAAGCGACGCCGGACGTTCGAGGAAGACCGCGATCGCGCGAGCGAGTGCCCGCGGTCGCTCTTCGGGGAGAAAGTGACTCGCCTGCTGGAAGCTGAGGAAGCGAGCTCCCGGGAGAGCGCTGGCCAGTTCGGACGCTTCGTCTACCCCGAATTGGGGATCGCGCGCACCCCAGGCGAACAGCAGCGGGAGCCCGCCCGTCCCACGCTCGACGAGCGTTGTCCGCCAGCGAGCCAGATCGTCGGCCGCGAATGGGCGTACCCGTACCAAGCGAATGAGCGTCCGGCGGAATCCCATCTCGAACGGTTCCCAATACCCGTCCAGCATCGCCCGATCCAGCACGCTCTGATCGTGCAGATATCGACGCAGCGCAGCTGCCAACATCCACGGTCGGGCCAACGCCACGGCGACCTCACCGAGGACCGGTACCCGCAAGAGCTGCAGGGGCGAGAGCCTCCCGCCCCGCCACCGCTCGATCCGGAAGCTCGTGTTGGTCACCACCAGATGGGTGACCCGGTCCGGCCACCGCTCGAGCAGCGCTGCGCCGACGAGCACGCCGAAGTCATGGCCGACTAGCGCAAAGCGCTCCACCCCCAAGCGATCCAGCAGCCCGCTCAGCCGCTCCGCGAGCTCGGCCACCGTCTCGGTACCATGCCGTGGCTTGTCCGAGCGACCGAACCCGAGTAGATCCGGGGCGATGACCCGTCGCTCCCGTGCCAGCACCGGCAGGACTTTGCGCCACAAAAAGCTCGAAGTCGGGATGCCGTGCAGGAGCACCACGGGTTCTCCCTCGCCGCTCTCGCGGAAGAACCAGCGCCATCCCTCGACGTAGACGAAAGCCCCGTCGGCAGTCCGAACTTCAGCCATCGGTCGTTCCTCACCCGGTGCACCTCGACGTCGGTCGACCTGGTTCGACCAGACGACCAGCGGCATCGCGCGAACCCGTCGGACGACGCCAGCGCCCGCCCTCGCGCCCGCGATAGAGTAGCATCGTCCTGGGGAGGCACGCGATGGTGAGCCCGGAGCAGTTCCGCGACGTCATGGCCCGGCACGCCGCCGGCGTCACCGTGGTGACCACCGCCGGGCCGACCGGCTATCACGGCGTGACCGTGACCGCCTTCTGCCCGCTCTCGCTCGATCCCCCGCTCGTCCTCGTCTGCATCGACCGTCAGCAGCAAAGTCATCGGCTACTCGAGACAGCTGCCGGCTGGGTCGTCAATCTCCTCTCACGCGATCAGGAGTTCCTGGCCGAGCAGTTCGCGGGACGAGCCCCCCTGGCCGATCCGCGCTTCTCCCGCCTGCCCCATCACCTGGGCCCGCTGGGCATCCCCCGTTTGGACGGCTGCCTCGCCTGGATCGACTGCCGCCCCTGGGCTCGTTACGATGGCGGTGATCACTCCATCTTCGTGGGCCAGGTCGTCGCCCTCGATCGCGGTCCAGCCGACGACCCCCTCATCTATTTCGAGCGCCAATACCGTGAACTCGCCTGGTAGCTGCACTGTGCCACCGATCCCCTGCTGCCCGATCCACCTGGGCCGTGTCGCGAAGCCAGTGCCGTGCGCACCCGCATGCACCGCTGCCATCCGCCTCCCGCGGACGAGCCCGCACCGATCGCACGAGTACACTAGGAAAAGAGGCCTGGTCTGCCTCGGGAGCGAACGATGCACGAGCCGAGCAGCAGCGAACCGATCGCCCCGCCCCAGATGTCGAGCGGCCACCGAGGACAGCGACCGCTCTGGCACCTTCTCGCGCTCAACATCGCCCTACTCGCCGTCCTGGTCAGTGCGGTCTGGCTCACCCTCTGGTTCCTACGCCGGAGCGAGGCCCCCCGTCCGGCGCCGTCTGCCGGCGACTTCCTCGCCGCCCAAGCCTTGACGATCGGGACGGTCGCACCGGAGTTCACGCTTCCCCAGCTCGATGGCGGCCAAATCAGCCTCGGTCAGTTACGTGGGCGACCGGTTCTGGTCAACTTTTGGGCCACTTGGTGCGCACCATGCCGGTCCGAGATGCCAGCTCTGCAGCGAGTGGCGGCGCAGTACGCGGGAAGCGGCCTCGTCGTCATCGGCATCAACCAACTGGAAGACGAGGCCACGGTGCAGGAGTTCGTCCGTGAATTCGGCCTCACGTTCCCGATCGCGCTCGACCGCGACGGGGTCACCAGTCGCACCTGGCGGGTCTACGGCATTCCTCAGACCTATCTCGTCGATCGGGATGGGACGATCCGCAAAGCCTGGGTCGGGCCCGTCACCGAGCAATCGGTAACGCGCGCCCTCGACGAACTCGGGATCCGACCCGCTCCCAGCTGACCGGCGACACCCCGCTCAGCGCGCCGCTTCGACGGACTCTCTCCGAAACCGCTCCAGGCGGAAGAGTGGCGTCGGCTGCGCTTCGGGATCGATCGCCAGCGCAGCCACGAGCTCGCCGATCGCGGGAGCGAACTTGAACCCGTGCCCGGAACATGCGCTGCAGAGGACGACCGGCGGCCGAAGAGGGTGCCGATCGATGAGAAAATGATGATCCGGCGTGACCGTGTACAAGCACGTCAGGTACCACAGCACCGCTCCACCGGCTTCGGGCCAGTACCGTTCCAACGCCAGGCGCAGTCGCTCGATCTCCTCGCTCGTCGCGCTGCGGCGCACCGTGTCCGGGGTGCAGACTTCTCCGGTGTCGTGCCGGCCGAACTTCACTCCTTGCCCCGGCAGCTCTGGGAACGCGCTGTAGATCCCCGTCTCGTCCTCCCAGAGAGCGAAAGGAAAACGATCCGCCGCGTAGCGGCCCTCCACCCGGGGTGCGAAGTGCACGTGGAGGATACGCCACACTTCGAGTGGTAATCCGAGCTCCGGGACGAGCTGGCTCATCCATGCTCCGGCCGCGAGCACCAACCGATCCCCCCGGAACGTCCCCACCGGCGTCTCCACGCGGACACCGTCACCATCGACCGACCAGGCGATCACCGGCGTCTCGTGCCGGAGTTGTGCCCCGGCGGCCGTGGCGCGGTCGAGCATGGCTGCCACCGCTGTCTCCGGGTCGATCAACCCAGCTTCCGGCTCGAACACAGCCACCTGCTCGGGCGCTAACCGCAACCCTGGAAAACGCGCCATCGCCTCGTTGGCCTCTAGGAGCTCATGCGCGAGCCCGTGCGCACGCACGCTCGCCAGCACCCCGCTCACGAGCGAGCTGTCCGGTCGCCCCACGTAGAGCCCTCCCGTCATCCGGAGCAGCGACTGGCCGCTCTCGGCTTCGAGTTGCCGCCACAGCGTCCACGCCCGCCGGACCAACGGCACGTACTCCGGCGACTCGTAGTAGGCGGTCCGGATGATCCGCGTCTTCCCGTGCGACGAACCGCGATCGTGCCCGCGGCGGAAGGCGTCCAGCCCGAGCACGCGGTAGCCCCCGCGCGCCAGCGCCCATGCCGTCGCGGCGCCCATCGCACCGAGACCGATCACGATTACCTCTGGGCTCTGCATCGGACCTCCTCACGTTTCGTTTCGACGCTCTTGTGCTCTCGGTGCTGTCGCGACGCGCCCTTTGCCCTGAGCGGGCCCTCCTTGCAGCCAGCCTAATTGACCGGTCGGATCGAACCGCCTACTGGGACAGGCCCGCGTGAGTCACCGAACTCACGCTCTCCCTTCGTGTCAGATCGCCAGGGCAACATGCTCGCTGCACCGCTCGAGACAGCCTCCCTGAGCGTGTGAGCGGCCACCACTGCTCCCGAGGACTCGCCTTGACTCACCGCGTTCGAGGCAGCAGCTCGAGCGCGTCGCTCGCGGACACCGGGCGACGAGATCTTCCCGAGCCAGGCGCGAATAGCCTGAGGCTGCACCAGAACCGCGACCTTCACCGAGACCGGTTCTCCATCGCAATCGATCGCTGCGCCGATCGGATCCCCTTCACCGTCGAGAGCGAGACGAGTCGGGAGAGCCGGACCAGCGGCCCTCTTCTGCTCACCAGCCCGTACGAGCGCAGCGGTGGCATCAGCCGCGACCAGCGCGCTCGCCATCACCATCGGCGAGCCGACGTCGCTGCGCACTGGCCACAGCTCACGCTCGGCCCCAGGCCGCCGAGCAGGTTCCTCCGGATCGCCGAGCCGCGCATCGTCCTTCTCCATGCGCTTTTCGACCCCGTCGGTCCGCTCCTCCGACCGAGCCATCCCTTCGTCCGGGTAATCCAGTATGCACTAGAACGCGCGGAGCGTCACAGCGAGCCGCTCCTCGACGGCGAGGAGTCGCCGCAGGAACTCTGCATGGCGCTCGCTCGAAGCGGCGAGCCAGTGCCTCGCCTCGCACTGTTCGGATAGATTCTCATCGACTCCAGGCAACGGCTCACGCTCCTCGGCGACGACCACTGGCAACGAGAGCAGTTCCGTGGTGAGGACATGATCCCGCAGCCCCTCGCGGCGTTCCCGATGCCGGTCGATCAGGACTGGGAGTGACCGCGACTGCTCCAGACCGATCGTCATCGCCTGTTCCCCTCCACGCCGGGCAGGTGACCCGCCCTCCAGTGTATGAGTCACTTTACATCCTTCTCCGATTCGACCGCGGGACACCCGGTCGACTCGCTTCCGAGCGCTCCGGCTCGCTCTTCACCAACGCTTGATCGTCCATTCGAGTCCTCGCTCGAACGGAAGCGTGATCGTCACGACATCGCTCCGCGAACGGACCAACGCTTGGTATGCGCGACAGTCGTGCGAGACGACGTTGTCGGCCACGATCAGCCCACCCGGCACCACGCGGTCGAAGGCAGCCAGGAAGAGACGTCCATAGTCGTCCTTCTCCGCATCCAAGAAGAGGAAGTCGATCCGCTCGTACTGGCGCACCAGTTCCGCCGCATCGCCTTCCAAGACGACGGCCACGTCCGCGAGACCAGCCGCCGCGAGGTTGGCATTGGCTGCCGCGACGCGCTCCGGACGGATCTCGCTCCCGATGACGCGTCCACCATAGGCCCGTGCCGCGAGCGCCAACCAGATCGTCGAATAGCCGACCGCTGAACCTGCCTCGAAGATGAGCGGCGGCCGCAGGGCCAAGAGCACTCCGTACAAAAACGCCCCGGTCGCCGGCGTCAATGCGCGGATGCGCTCTTCCTGAGGGAGTCCGAGAGCACGCTCGGCTGCGTCCTGCTCCGCCAAGCGATCGAGAATACGCCGCGCACGCTCGTCCGCTAGTTCGTGCTCGGCTCGGCTCGCCATCCTGCTCCTCCGTTCACGATCTCGCCTCGCATGCGACCAGCGCAGGCGAGTCTAGCATCTCGTCTCGCCACCGCGCTCGCGAGCTTTCCGACACCCCTGCACGAGCGACGACCGACGGCGAACCAGGTATTCGGCGAGGCACCGCTCGTCCTCGCCAGACTCGGCCCACAGGTCGGTCACATGGTAGACTCCTCGATCGTGTGTCGGGAGGGTCGATGCAGCTCGTTCTCGGGCTTGGTATCTTCGCAGCGACGCTCCTCGGGATCTTCGCGCGGCCAGCTCGCCTGTCGGAAGCACACGCCGCGCTCCTCGGCGCCTTGGCGATGCTGCTCACCGGGATCGTGTCACTCGAGACAGCAGCAGCCGCGCTCTACCACGAATGGAACGTCTACCTCTTCTTCCTCGGGCTCATGGTAACGACCGCGTTGGCGGAGCAGGCGGGTGTGTTCATGATGCTGGCCCGAGCAGCAGCTATCTGGTCGAATGGTTCGGGCCGCAGGCTCTATCTGATGCTCTTTCTCATCGGGGCTCTGGTCACCGCGTTCCTCTCCAATGACGCGACCGCACTGCTGCTCACTCCGGTCGTCGCCACGCTCGTCATCCAGTTGTGCCTTTCACTGGTACCGTAGCTCTTCGCGACGACGTTCATCGATGACACGGCTTCGTTCCTGCTCCCGGTCAGTAATCCGATCAACGTGCTGCTCCTCGGTGAACGGATCGATCTCCCCACCTTCTTCCGCTTTCTCCTGGTTCCCGCCCTCTTTGCTATCCTCACGAATTACGTTATTTTCGCATGGTGGTTCCGCGACGACCTTCGTATGGTGTACGATCCCGCGCGCCTTCCCGTGCTCGACTCCCGACGACAGCAGACTGCCCGCCTGATGCTGAGTGGGCTCGCCGTCCTGGCCCTGGTGGAAGTTACCGCAGCGTGGTATCACCTCCCCCTCGGTCCGGTGGCCGCCCTCGGCGCCAGCGCTCTCGCCCTGCTCGCCTGGCGCATCGGCCAGCTCGATTGGAAGAGCTTGGTCCGCGGTATTTCTTGGTCGTTGTTCGGTTTCCTCACGGGAATGGTCATCGTCGTGCGCGGATTGACCGAACTCGGACTCACCGAACGCTTCGGTACCTGGCTCCTCGCGCTCGGCGCGGGCTCCGCCCTGCGCGCCATCCTCGTCACCGCCTTCGGAACCGCGCTCGGTGCGAACCTGATCAACAATGTACCGATGGCCCTGATCATGCGCGCAGCACTGGAAACCAGTGCTCCCGCCACGCTCCCCCAGGAAGCGCTGCGCTACGCTGCCCTTCTCGGAGCCGACCTCGGACCGAACGTCACGACGGTGGGATCACTGGCGACGATCCTTTGGGTCCTGTTCCTGCGCCGGTACGGCATCACGGTTTCAGTCCGCCAGTACATCGCGCTCGGACTTCTCCTCGTCCCCCTTCTCCTGGTAGCCGGCTCGCTCGCCATCTGGCTCCAGACGTGACGGCTCACGGACGCCAGATCAGACACGGCACCAGTTGCTCGACCGCTTCGAGCCCGGCATGTGCCCCGAGAAAGACTCGGCCTGATGCCCCGGGTGGCTCCCAAGGGAAACCAGCTCCCGCAGCCGCGATCAGGACGAGTTCGCCAACCCGTTGCAGCGCTTCCGGATGGTACGGTGGGGGACCGAACAGCCCCTGCGCGAAGAGCTCGTCCCGGCTCGACACCCAGCCGTCCTCGCCCGCCAGCGCTGTCGAGCGCGCTCGCACGGAGTCTTCGGCGCCAGCTACTGGGTGCAGATAGACAGCGCGACGCTCGCCAGCCGGCGGAACCCGCAGTTCGGCCAGCAGTTCGGGATCAGTCAACGGTCGTTGCCGCGCTGGATCCAAGGGAACCATCCCGTGATCGGCGGTGATGACGACGAGCACGTCGCGCCGCGGGAGCCGAGCCAGGAGTTCTTCGGTCAGCAAGCGATCGAGCTGACGGAGCTCGACGCGCCAGGCCGCTGATTCTGGTCCCGCGAAGTGACCCAGCGTGTCCAGCGTATCCCAATAGGCTGTCACCAATTGGCGACCCGGCTGGGCGAGCGCAGCGTGAACCTGCGCCACGAACTCGCCCGGTGTCCGATATCCGCGGAATTCGGCGCCAGCCGCCTGCATCTTGGTCAGCGGCGTGTCGCGAAACGCCTCCGGACTCACCACCGTCGCCTGGATGCCGGCTCGCGCTGCTCGCTCGGCGATCGTCGGAACGGGCAGGAACGAGCGTGGTTCCAGCCCTTGGCTCGCGTAGCTGGGAAATCGCCCCAGCGGCGACCAGAGCAGGAGATTGGAGAGCATGCCGAACTCGCGCAGAAAGACCGTGAAGCCGAGCAAGCCATGCTGACTCGGCGGACAGCCGGTCGCCAGCGTCGTCAAAGCCGCGACGGTCGTCGAGGGGAAGACCGAGGTGAGCGGGAACAGTGTCCCCTCACGCGCCAACGTAGCCAGCCCGGGCGTCTCCCCCTCCGCCAGCGCGCGCTGCAGCCGTTCGTAACCCAGTCCATCGATGATCACCAGCAGAACAGCCTCGATCCCATCAGCCAGCTCACGCGGCCAGATCGCTGCCGACACCGGCTGCCCCTCCGGCTCGCCCCCCAGGCTGGCCAAGATCGACCACGGCAGGTTGACGAGGCCGAACCCGTCGTAACTCGGCCGAACCCAGTGCGGTCGCTCCGCTGAAAAGCGCGTCGACTCGCGCACCAACCGCTCAGCTTTCCCCTGCCCGTCCATCGCTCCGCCCCCCCTTTCACCGACAATCTCTGCTTTGCCACGCGTGATCGCTTCTCCTTGCGAGGAGCAGCACCCAGCCGACGCTGCACCAGTGGGTCGCAGCGCGCTCCCTCATGATGGCAAACCCTTCTGGGGACACCCGCCCCCAGTGCGACACACGCTCGCCGTAACCTCCGCCATATTCCGGATCGCTCGCGGTCGATCCCAACGCCGTCCCGCAGGAGAACCGCATGAGCCCACGCGCCGACCACGAGGATACGCCAGAAATGGAGATGGACTCGTGAGCCGCGTGTTTCCTCATCGACTGCTCGTCGGTGCAAGACCCGAACCGACCGAGCAGTATGGTCGTCGCTTCCGTCCGCCCCGCTCGCTTGGCAAAGCCGAGGGAGTCCAGCCTCTCCTCTTGACGAACCACTCGTTGCCTTTCACAATCATCGAGAAGTGAAACGTGGCAGTAGACAGTCGTGTGGAGCACGATGCGCGGCGATGACACGAGCGATCATCCCTCGATGACCGAACCTGCGCCAGCGACGTTTCTCGGACTTCCACGCCTCGACGAGTTGCCTCGTTCCCCGCATGTCGCGTTCCTCGGTATTCCCTACGGACGCCCGTACCGCGGACTGGGGCCGGAGCTTCCGTCAGCGGCGGCACCAGCCGCACTCCGCGCTGCTTCGCTCGCCTTCCAGCCGTATTACCGGAACGTGGACGTCGACTTCGGTGGGGATCTCTTCGCGGGGCAAGAGGTCCTGCTCGCTGATGCAGGCGATGTCCGGCTCGTTCCCGGGGACCACACCGGCAACCTGGAGCGGATCGCTACAGTCGTCCGCGCACTGCTCCGTGCCGGCACCGTACCTATCGTGCTCGGCGGTGACCATGCGGTGACCGTTCCGGTCCTGCAGGCCTACGCCGAGCATACAGGGCTCTGCATCGTCCAGATCGACGCGCACCTCGACTGGCGCGACGAGGTCGACGGCATCCGCGAGGGATTCTCGAGTCCGATGCGACGGGCCAGCGAACTGCCCTCGGTGCAGGCGATGATCCAGATCGGGCTCCGCGGGGCTGGTAGTGGACGAGCGGAGGAGTTCGCTGCTGCTCGTACCTGGGGAAGCGTCTTGGTTCCGGCCCGCACCGTGCACCAGCAAAGGATCGAGTGGGTACTCGACCAGCTGCCGCCGGCATCCGCCTACTACGTCACGCTTGACGCGGACGGCATCGACCCAGGTATCATGCCAGGGGTCAATGCGCCAGCCCCCGGTGGTCTGACGTACTGGCAGGTCTTCGACCTCCTGTGTGGCATCGCGCATCGTGGCCACATCGTCGGCTTCGATCTCACCGAACTGGCACCGGCCCGCGACCCGAGCGGTGTGACCTTGGCCCATGCCGTGCGCATCCTCCTGGTCCTCATCGGTGCTCTGGCGCACGCTGGCCGCTTCGGATAATGCAGAGGAGTGACGAGTGGGACGCTGGTATTCCGAGTTCGCGCGAAACCGATCCGCCTCGCGACCGCTCTCCGGCACCTGGCTCATCCTGGGAAGCGGCTTCCTCATCGTGGCACTGCTGTGGATCTCGCTCGCCTATCGCTTCTATTTGACCGCCGCACCGCGTGCTCTGTCGATCGCACTCGTGCTGGCTATCCTGCACGCAGTGTCGAGCTTGCTGAACTTCCGGCGTGGGCTCTCGGCATTCCTCGTCAGCCTCGTTGCCGTTCTTCTCGGTACCGTCGGCGCGTTCATCGTGCAGGTCTACTTCCTAATCGGCGTCGAAGTCGTCGCCGGAGTCGTCCTCGTTCTCGGGCGATCGACGCTACTGTCCAGCACAGAGAGGAGGTGATCGTGTCGTAACCGGTGTATAATCGGGCACGCTGCTGACGAAACCGGCGCTCGACTCGCAAGGGGCGGGTACCGGTGAGGCGAGCAGGCGAAGACGCACTGCTGTGCAGACTCGGCACCGCGATGGTGCGACAGCTGGTCAATGGAGACCAGGGAGTGAGGAGCGCTGGAACGATGGTACGCCCGATCGATGCACTCGACCGCTCGATCATCCGTCTCCTCCAGGAGGACAGCCGCATGCCGAGCGCCGAGATCGCTCGCCGGCTCGGTGTCGCTGAGCGAACCGTCCGCGCTCGCATCAACCGGCTCGTCGAGGACGGCATCGTCAAGCTCGTCGCGATCGTCAATCCTTCCGCTCTCGGCTACGACGTGACCGCCGACATCTTCCTGGAAGTCGAACCGGGGCGCCTGGAGGAAGTCGCTCAGCAACTCGTCGCCATGGAGGAAGTCGCCTACGTCGGTCTCACCACCGGCGAGCGCGACATCAGCATCCAAGTCTTCGTCCCCACGGTCGATGCGCTCTATCGCTTCATCACCGAGAAGCTCCAGCGGATTCCCGGCGTCATCGGCACGACGACGTACGTGGTTCCCCGCGTCCTCAAGTGGCTGCACCACTGGTCGATGCCCTCGGAAAGTGCCGCACCGGCCGGTCGCTCCACCGTCCGTCGTCGGCGAGGCCGGGCCGGGCGCGCTCAGGAAGAAGCGGCGATCCCAGCTACCAGCCCGGCGAGGGCCAACAGTGATCAAAACACCTGACGCTACCCGCACCGAATGGCTCCGCCGCGCGCGCGAGGCGCTCGGTGGCGCCGTGACCAGTTTCGTGCTCCCCGAGTCGCATGCCGTCGTGCTCTCGCACGGCTTGGGAAGCCGCGTCGTCGACATCGACGGCCGGGAATATATCGACTATGTGCTCGGTTCGGGACCGCTCATCCTCGGTCATGCCCATCCCGCTATCGTCGAAGCCGTCTCGCGGCAGGCCGCACTCGGCTCGACCTTTTACACGCTCACGCCGGCTGCGATCGAACTCGCGGAGGAGATCATCCGGGCCGTCCCCTGCGCTGAGCAAGTCAAGTTCGTCTCCACCGGCACCGAGGCGACCTTCCACGCGCTGCGCATCGCCCGTGCCTACACTGGTCGCTCCAAGATCCTCAAGTTCGAAGGGGCCTTCCACGGCGTCCACGACTACGCCCTCATCAGCGCGTTCCCCGCCGTCTCTTCGGACCCACCGCAGGCGCAACCCGATTCCGCCGGGATCCCACCCCAAATCGCCGAGACCGTCTTGGTCTCGCGCTGGAACGACCTCGACTTCACGCGCACCCTGATCGAGCAGCATGCCGAGGAGTTGGCCGCCGTCATCTGCGAGCCGTTGCAACGAGCGCTCCCACCAGCACCCGGCTTCCTGAGCGGACTGCGCGAACTCACCGAGCGCTACGGAATCCTCCTCATCTTCGACGAAGTCGTCACTGGGTTCCGGCTCGCCTATGGAGGAGCCCAGGAACGGTACGGCGTCGTACCCGATCTGGCGACCTTCGGCAAGGCGTTGAGCGGCGGTTACCCGCTCGCTGCTGTCGCCGGCCGCCGCGAGATCATGGCACTCACCGACCCCACGCGCCGGTCTCGTGGTGAACCGGTCGCCCATCTCAGCGGGACGCTCAACGGCAATCCGCTCGCTGCCGCTGCCGGGCTGGCCACCTTGCACGTTCTCCGGCAGCCTGGCGTCTACGACTATCTCTACCGCATCAGCGAGCAACTCCGGACCGGATTGCGAGAACTGGCCGCCGCACGCGGCATACCGCTTCAGGTCATCGGAGAGGGGCCAGTCCTCCAGATCGTCTTCGCCGAGGAGGAGCCCAGGGATTATGCTGCTTTGCTGCGGGCCGATCGCCAGCGAGCGATTCGCTTCGGCCTCGCCTGCCTGGAACGTGGTCTCTTCGTCAACCCGGGCGAAAAGCTCTACCTCTCGTTGGCCCACAGCGAAACCGATATCGCGCGCACCCTGGAGATTTTCTCCGCGGCACTCGACACGATACTCCGTGATGCGGACAGCGTCAGGCGCGATTAGCCCAGTGGAGCGAGTCCTTCGAGGCGCGTGAAAACGAGAAGATTGTCGCTGTACGTCCGACGTCGCGGATCCCACCAGCCGGCACAGGTGATCAAGACGAGTTCCGACTCGTTCTGGCTGGTGAGCAGCTCCGCCGGGAGGTTCGTGCTCGCCGCGCGCGCTTGACCCGTCATGGTGTAGTGGAGCACCCGCCCATCGGCCAGTTCCAACAGCACCGCGCTACCCGGCTGCAAACGGTGCAAGCCGGCGAACACAGCCAAACCGCCCTCCACCCGGTCCAGATGGCCGGCCAGCAACGTCCGCCCTGGCCAGCCAGGATAAGCGCTTCCCCGATACCAGAACACTGTGTCGCCGTCGTCCGTGATCGCCAAACTGCCATCGGGTGCCAGATCGACAGCTTGGATCGGCGCATCGACGCCGATGCTCGGGATCCGGATCCGAACCGGCTCGGCCAATCGCGGCATCACCAACAGTGGTTCGCGGATCGGTGACGCCCTCGCGACTGCCTCCGCGGTCGAGTGGCTCGGCGGTACCCACGTTTCGGGCAACGGCAGCACCGCGATTTCTCCACTCAATGTGTCTCGGTCGACGAGTAGCCCCGTCTCGACGCGCGGGGAGTCCGCCTCCACCATGCTCGATGATGCCCCGACCGGACCGAGCGGCGTGACGTGCGAGGACGCGTTCAACCACCCCCCGATCAGCATCGCTGCCAGGAGCAACGCCGTTGTCCCGAACGCCTTGCGCCGACGTATTGACGCGGTCATACCGATCCTCGCTCAGCGCTTCCGCAATCGAACGCAGCGGGTGCCCTGGTCGAAACCGGAGCACCCGCTGCGACGGGAGGGAGAGGCGCCATTACCGGAGATTGCGCTTGCTTCGAACCGGCACGCGGGCGAGCGTCGCACTGCCAGCGAGCGCCAGCAGCGCAGCCAGCAACGCGACCGACCACGGCAGCGTCGCGTTCGCCGCGCTGCCCCCACCGGTCCCGACATAGCTCGGTGGGGCACCCAGACCGGTGATCACCTGGGTCACCAGCCGGAAAGAGCCCTGTTCGATCGACCCGATGGCATAGACGATCGTGGCTGCTCCGGCTGCCACCGGCAAGTCGACCGGACCGAAGACCGCTTGCGCCTGCCCAGCTGGTGCCAAGTCGACCGAGTAGGTCTTGGCATCGACATCGGCCTTCGCTTCGTTCGGATTGGCCAGGTTCGCGAACACGACCGCACCACCAGCCCGCACGTCCACCGCCGGAGCCTGCGCGGTGTGCCGGACGATGAGACGCCCTTTGCCGCTCGCTACCGTCGCTGTGTCGTTGACGAAGATGCTCAGACGCGGCTGCCCGTTGGCATCCAGGTGAGCGACGACCGACGCGTTCTGACCAGCGGCCAACGTCGCTTCCGCCGAGAGAACAGGCGCGCTCGCTGGGTCAGCCCCAGCCGGCCGGATCGCCAGCTTGTAGGTCCCGGGATCGAGCGCCAACGGATCAGTGACGGTGCCGAAGGTGAAATTGGACAGCACCTTCGCATCGTTGGCGTAAACATCCACGACCAGGTCCGGGACACCATGGACCACGGTGAGCCGCGCCTTTTCGTGAGCCGCAGCCGCCACAGTCAATGGCACGGCCGCGAGCGCCGCTATGATCATGATGACGGTGAACAATCGCCTCATCGCGTCCCCCTTGTGTTCTACCTAATCTTTGTTTCCTCCGGCGTCCGACTGCACGCGCGTGCACTTGCAGTATAGCAGAGCCACCGACCGTGCGCCAAGGTGACGGCTCGCTGGCATCAGGCGACAGTTTCCCCGGAATGAGAGTGGCGAAGCCCGACAAACGACTCGCTCGCGGTCGGCAACCAGCATTGTCGGAAGGTCGTCCCGTGCTCTTACCCGACCGACTGTCTGTTGTTGCCACAAGCGAGTAATACTCGCCGGAACAGTCGTCGTCGAGCGTGCAGGATCGCCCCCGGTGGGGGGTGTCGAACCTTTCCCGCACGCGCGGCAGTGACGACGAGCTATCCGACAAGGCGCCTGGACTCAGGACGAGAGAAGCGCGCAGCAGAAAGAGATGATCTGTTCACGGAATCGTCGCACTCGGCGCGAGAGCGTGTTGGTAGAATGCAGGCAAGGATACGACTGATGTACCATTGAGTCGAGAGATGCGCTGACGTTAGCCGCGAGCCCGGGAAGGGAGGGAGCGCCATGCGAGCAGCCCGCTATTTCGGTCCCCACGATTTCCGTCTCGTCGAGATCGACCGCCCCGCTCCTGAGCGCGGTGAAGTGCTCTTGCGCGTCCGAGCGGCTGGTCTGTGCCACTCCGACCTCCACATCATCTTCGATGAACTCGGTGGTTACCCGGTTCCAGCACCGCTCACGCTCGGCCACGAGATCTGCGGTGAAGCAGTCGAGCTCGGCGAAGGGGTGACCGGCATCGAGCTCGGCCGGCGCTATGCCGTCTTCGGTCCGGTCGGTTGCGGCAACTGCTCGTACTGCCGCGCGGGTCGCGACAACCTCTGCACCGAGAGTCGCTGGATGGGAATCGCCCGCGATGGCGGGTACGCCGAGTACGTCACCGTACCCGCACAGGCACTGGTTCCTGTTCCGGACTCCGTGTCCGATGCGGCCGCAGCCATCGCCACCGACGCGATCCTCACGTCCCATCATGCCTTGCTCACCGTCGGCCATCTCCAGCCCGGTGAGGGAGTCGCCATTATCGGTGTCGGGGGCTTGGGCCTCCATGCCGTCCAGATCGCCAGTGCCTTCGGTGCGGTCGTCCTGGCCCTCGACATCCAGGAGCGGAAACTCGAACTGGCTCGCCAGCACGGCGCAGCCGTCACGCTGGACAGCCGCCAGCTCGATCCCCAAAACCCGCCCCTCGATCGACCCATCACGCTCGTCGCCGATTTTGTCGGCAACGACCAGACCAAGCTCCTCGCTCAACAGCTGGTCGCGCGCGGTGGTCGCGTCGTCCTCGTTGGCCTGGGCAGCGTCGGTGGTCCACTCCTCGGGCTCCGCGATGTCGCCGACGAGATCGCCATCCTCGGCTCGTTTTGGGGTACCCGAAAGGAACTGGCGACCGTCCTCGACCTCATCGCCCGCGGCATCATCCGGCCTCGCGTGGAAACTCACCCGCTCGACGAGATCCTCACCTGGGTCGAACGTCTGCGCGCTGGTGAAGTCGAAAGCCGCGTGGCCTTGGTGCCCTGAGCAGCGTTGCCCAGCTGGGCAAAAGCCGGTCGTCCGACCGCCTTCCATCGGCCGGGGCCAGCGCCACCTGCCGGTGCGCCCGCTCACGGCCGAGTCGTTCATTGGCGCTGCCCAGCGTTCGCGTCGTCGCGCGTACCGTCAACGGCCGAGAGTTCGGTGCCCACTCTTCCCGCCCCGGCACCGGTACCCGGGTGCCTGCGATCGCTGAACGCTCCTGCCTGATCAGGAGCCGATACCGGCTCTCGTGACCGCGCGCCCTGTCGCATTTCCGGAGGAACTCCCCGGTTCGGCTCGCTGCTGGGTACAGCACGGTTCGGGAGCGACTGTCACGAGCCTCGACGACTCTCTAGTAGGCTCTCTGCGAGAAATATCGCTCGGTCAGTTCGTGAGTCCAGGAAAAGGGTACGTCATGTAGCGAGCACCGGGGTGTCGCGGGCGCGACCGGTCGTCTGCTGCCCGTCGGACATTCCTGGTCCTTTTGCTCGTATGCGCGATCGGTCTCTTCCCACCGTTCTCGGTCAGCGCTGGTTCGTAGGCCGTCACTTCCGCGTGCCGTGTGGATAGTGACCGGATCGGTCTACCCTTCCACCGAACACGGTGCCGTCTTCCCTGGCCAGTCTGGTCACGACCAGCCTGCTGTCGGCCCCGGGAGCGATACCGCGACCTGCGGGGCCGTACACGGATGCGTTTCCCCAGGGGGAACCGGACGAATGACGGTGGCGTGCAGCGGAACCTCCTGCTCCTGCCGGTGTCGTGGCTCTCCACGACCCCGTGTCTCGCTCAGCGTTCTGGAGCACGGACGGCGGCGAACGACCGGGCCACGAGGCGGATCGGCTGAGCGCAGAGGAGCTGCGTCATGCGCGGGTCGAGCAGTGGACAGAGTCGCAGCGAGAGACTGTCTCGTGTCGTGGCGGTCGCCGGCCTGCTCGTGCTGGCACTGGCGTTCGGCTGGTACTAAACAGTCGCGCGGGGTGGGACAGTCGGCCGCTCGCGGACCTGCTCGTCCCACCGGTGTCCCCGGCTGGTCCGAGCCTCGAAGCTGCTCCGGTCGAGCCGGTCGCCGCGTTCCCGCTCTCCGGCGTGGCTCCTGCCACTGCGAGCGCCTACCGCGAGGGGGCGCGGGTCGTCTCGCAACTGACCGGACAACGACAGCCCGAGGTCGAATGGCTGCACGTCGCTGAGACGCTCCACCGCTTCGCCGACGCCAAAAGCGCAACGGCGGTGACTGACGCGCACGCCACCCAGAACGCTGCGGAAGTCGCGCGTGCCGCTCTGACCGAGGGGACGGTCATCGAGGTCGACGGCTGGCCCCTCGTCGTCCGTCGCGCGGTGACGGGTAAGAAGCCAGACCAGCTTCGGGGGTGGAGCCTGGTGACCGACGAGCTGGCAGCGGAGGCGCTGCCAGCTGCCCACCGGGCTGTCCCCGTTCCAGTCCAGTCGCTGCGGTCGCACGAACTCACGCTCGTGCTCGTCTCCGGTGAGACGGTCGCCTCGGTTTCGGTACAGGCCAGCGACCGGGCAGCTCCCGTGCTGCGCGCCCTGCTCGGGCAGGTGTGCGAGCGCCTCGCGCTCGAGTGGACAGTGTTCGACCGCGTCCCCCGATCGGCGGACTAACCGGCCTGTCGACCGCGTCGACTCGCTGGAGCCATCGGTGCCGTCCTTCGCGCTGGGAACCGCAGCGCACGTGTGGAACGGGTGACGCCTGTACGGCCACGCGCATGCGGGAGGGAGTTGACATCTCTCTCTCTGATACTCTGTCGGTTGGGGTACCCCACCTGTGTCGACTGAGAGAACGGGAGGTGTGCGCTGCATCGGTCGTGGCGTCGGCTCGCCGCTGTGCTGGCAGCGCTCGTCCTCTTCACCGTGCTCCCGCTCGGCGCCGGTGCGAAGGGAGACGAGGTCTCGCTTGGCGAGGCAGTCGCGCTCCGGCAGCAGCTCGTGACGGCACCGGATTTCGTCGCTGCCTGGCGCGCGCTGACGCCGGCTCAGCAGCGGGCAGTGATGGAACTGTATCGGCACGTCAACATCGAGACGAGCGTGGTCGAGGGCCGAAGTGAACTGGCTGCTCCGGTAACAGGCTCGTGCCGGACTGTTGGATATACGGTGACCGCGCGTTCGACATTCGTGGGTGCACTCTTGTGGAGGTATACGCACTGGCTTCGATATTGTTATAACGGTACGGTTCTCACGTATTTTTCCAGCTGGCCCGAGGTCTATCTGGATGATCCGTTTTGGCAGTATGCCGGCGAGGTGAGCTATTCTGTGTTAGGAGGCAACGGTCAGTCGTATGTGCGTGCCTATCGGCAGGGCGCATTCTGTCAGTATTTCCCGACCGTCGGCTGCGCGTGGTACCGGTACCCATGGGTGACAATCTGGGCATACGGCAACGGTTCCTGGACTGCCACCGGTGCGATCAATTGAGATCGGGGGTAACCAGTGATGGTCGAGCGTCTCGACGCTTGGGTCAGATTACTGACGCGCCTCATCGTGCTCGTTCTGCTCCTGCTCGTCCTGGCCATCGTCGTGCGTTTCCTATTCTCCCTGCCGGGTGAAGTGGAAACGGCTCCGATCGAGGTCGTGCTTACGCCACCGGCGCTGTTGACGCCAGTGCCCACGCCATGAGGCAAAGCGGGCTGGCCAGCTGGAAGTTCGGAGGCTTCAGGGTGCCTGATCGACATGATCAGGCGCCCGCGTCGTTGCATAGTGAACAAAAGTTTTGTACCCTCGCCAACGGCAACTGATCCCCATCAGGTGTAGCTGGTGGTGTAGGCCAGCCGTTCGTGCGTGTGTATCGGTCCGGCAAGATCTGTTTCTTGCCGCAGCTGAACTGCCCCTACGTACGGTATCCCTATGTGACGCATGATGCCTTCGGGAACGGTGACTGGTCGTACGAGGCGGGTACGTGATGAGCAGTCAGTCTCCCCAGCGGATACCTTGGGAGGTCGTCTGGATCCGGCGGCTGGTGCTGGTGTTGCTGGCCGTGCTGATCCTCTTCCTCCTGGTGGCGCTGGCTGCCTTCGTGAACGCAGCGTTCGCCCACCTCGAGTGCGGTGGTGGTGCGCCGGCGGCTGCCGGCGGGTGAGCC
>NZ_JBRBZA010000047.1:0-29727 GCF_053493975.1 Thermomicrobium sp. | reverse complement strand
CGTCGCCCCGTCAGTGACCCGCGCCGCTCTCTTCCGGGATTTCGATCAGCTCGGTCAGGACGCCGTGGCACGACTCGTGGTGGACGAAGGCGACCGGCAAGCCGTGCAGGCCGATCACCGGCTCGCGGTGGATGAGCTGGAAGCCCTGCTCCTCGAGGCGGCGCAGGGCCGCACGGATGTCGCGCACCGCATAGGCCACGTGGTGGAGCCCTCCACGCCGCTGGAGGAAGCGACCGAGATCGGAATCCGGGTCCTTGGGCTCGAACAGCTCGACGTGTCCCTCGCCACCGTGGAAGAGCGCGATCCGGGTGTGCGGGTAGTCCGCGATGCCGTCGAAGGTCAGCCCCAGCTTCTGGTAGGTCTCGATCGCCGCATCCAAGTCGGCGACGACGATCCCGACGTGATGCAGCCCGATCACCGGTACGGGTACCATGCCCGAATGCTCCCCTCGCTCGTGCCGCCGATGGCAACGCACGGTGTCCGGTGCGTCGCAGGTGCGAAGTATAGCAGTGAACTCACTGCGTGGTGCCGCGGCTCCCCGTCCCGGCCCGGCGGACCGGTACGTTGGCCACCAGACGGTCGCCGCCTTCGCCGCGCACGAGCGTGATCTCGATCCCCTGGGGGTCGATCTCCAGGTGACGGGAGAGGATCTCGCACATCTCGCGGCGGATCGCCTCGAGGACATCGGGCGTCAGCTTGACGTGGTCGTAGACCAAGACCTCGACCAGGCGTTGCTTGGCGACCTGCGCGCTGCCGCGCGGCGTCCGGCTCGTGCTGCGACCGAAGAGCGTGTCCAACCAGCCCATGCAGTCTCCCTCCTCTGGCTCAGGCCCGGCCACCGAAGCCGAGCGCGCGCAGCATGCGTCGCCAGACTCCGTCCGGTGTGTCCAACGGCTGGAACGGCACCTCCTCGCCGAGCAAGCGCGCGGCGATATCGCGGAACGCTTGACCGGCCCGCGAGTGGGGATCGAGCGCGACCGGCTCGCCCCGGTTGGTCGCCGTGACGATCGTCTCGTCGGCCGGTACCACGCCGACGAGCGGGATGGCCAGGATCTCCAGGACGTCCTCGACGGAGAGCATGTCGCCCCGCCGGACCAGTTCCGGATCGATCCGGTTGACGATGAGCCGCGGGGGCGGGAGCTCGGCTGCCTCGACCAGCCCGACGATGCGGTCGGCGTCGCGCACGGCGGAGACTTCCGGATTGGTGACGACGAGCACCTCGTCGGCGCCGGCGATCGCGTTGCGGAAGCCGCGCTCGATCCCCGCCGGCGAGTCGATCAGGACGAAGTCGAACTGCTGGCGCAATTCCTGGCAGAGCGCCTGCATCTGTTCCGGCGAGACCGCTTCCTTGTCGCGGGTCTGGGCGGCGGGGATGAGCGCCAGGTTGGTCAGCCGCTTGTCGCGGATCAGGGCCTGGCGCAACCGGCAACGGCCCTCGACGACGTCGACGATGTCGTAGACGATCCGATTCTCGAGTCCCAACACGATGTCCAGGTTGCGCAACCCGATATCGGCGTCGACCAGCACGACCGCTTTGCCGCGGGCAGCCAGTGCCGCTCCCACGTTGGCCGTCGTGGTCGTCTTGCCGACCCCGCCCTTGCCCGAGGTGATGGTGATGACCCGGCCGTTGCGATCCTGCTGTTCCTCCACCGCACCCCTCCTCCTGGCACACGACCAGGCTAGCGTCGTTCGATCCGCCAGGGCTCGATCACGATCTGCCCATCGACCACCCGTGCCAAGGCTGGCGCATCCACGAGTTGCCCGCCGCGATCGGGAGCGCGGGCCACCAGGTGAGCGATCCGCAGCTGCATCGGTGCCAGGCGGAGCGCCGCGATGACAGCCTCGGTATCGCCGCGGCGACCAGCGTGGACCGTTCCACGCACCACGCCCCAGACCAGGACGTCCCCGCCGGCGACCACCAGCGCGCCCGGGTTGACGTCACCGATCAGGACGAGATGCCCCTCGGCCTCGACCGACATGCCGGAGCGGAGCGTCCGGCGGACGTACGTCGCGCTGCCGTCCGGTGCCTCTTCGCTGCCTGGCTCGATCAGGCGCAAGCGGCGCGCTGGTTCGGCGGTCTCCGTGCGGAATCCCCAGCGCTCCAGCCGCTCGCGGACGTCACTGGTGGCGGCACTGATCGCCTGGATGCGGATCCCGTGGCGATCGAGGAGCTGCTGGAGCGCACCGATCTCGTCCAGGACCGGCTCCCGTTCGGAAAAGTCGAGCGTCAGGGCGGCACCGCGGAAGAAGCTGGACCGTGCCTCGAGGAGGTCGCGGACCTGTTCGAGCACGGCTGCGAGGGGGATGGCGCGCGGCAACAGGAGGCGGACGCCGTCCTGGGTTCCGCGCACGCGGACCGTCGCTCGCGCTCGCTCGTCGTCCAGCATCGCCTACCCTCTCGCTCCTGTTTCCGGGCTGATCCGTCCGAAATAGGTCGCCAGGATCCGGTCAGCGACCGGGACAGCGAAGGTCGCGCCCTCGCCGCCATCGCGGATCAGGACGAGCACCAGCACCGCTGGATCGTCGTAGGGAGCGAAGGCAGTGAACCAGGCATGAGCCTTCTTGTAGCGGCCGTTCTCCGCCTCGCCGTACTCGGCTGTCCCCGTCTTGCCGGCGATCGGGATGTCGTCTCCCGTCAGCACGAACTTTCCTTTCGCCGTTCCATCGGTGACGGTGCGGCGCATGCCGCGTCGGACCGTCTCGAGATGCTCGGGCGCGATCGCGAGTTGCCGCGCCGCCTCCGGCTCGAACCGCCGGACCACCTGCCCACTGGCATCGCGCAGTTCGCGGACGATCCGCGGCCGATAGTAGGTCCCCCCATTGGCGATGGCAGCCAAGGCACAGGCCAGCTGCAACGGCGTGCAGGCCAGGTGCCCCTGGCCGATGGAGACGTTTATAGTATCTCCGACCGACCAGTACTCCCGCAACGTCTGGAACAGCCAGCGCGGATTCGGCACCAGGCCGTCGGCTTCGCCGGCGAGCTCGATACCGGTCGGTTGCCCGAAGCCGAACACCTGCCGCAAATAGTGCTCGATCCGCCCGATACCGAGTCCGGTGAAGTAGTGCTTGGTCGGGTCGCCGGGGATGTAGTAATGGAGCGGCTCGCTGCCGCCCTCCGGCGTTTGGCCGGGCGCGCCGACATTGTAGAAGAACACGTTGCAGGACTGGGCGATCCCGTCGAGGACGTCGACCTCGCCGTGCCCGCTGGTCAGCCAGCAGACGTAGGTGTTGCCGCCTGCCTCGTCCCAGACGGTCGGCACGCGGATCGCTCCCCGGCAAGTGAAGGTGCTCTGCCGCGCGATCACTCCTTCCTGCAGCCCCGCACAGGCCAGAAGCGGCTTGACGGTCGAGCCGGGCGGGAACTCGCCGCTGATCGCATAGTTGACCAATGGGTGGAAGGGGTCGTCGAGGAGCGCCTGGTATTCCGCCTGGGTCAAGCCGTACACGAACTTTTGGTTGTCATAGGTCGGGAGGGAGACCAGCGCCAGGACCTCGCCCGAGCGCGGATCGAGCACGATGGCGACGCCCGATCCGACCGGATCGCGTCCTTTTTCGCGGGCAGCGCGATCGGCCGTGCGGATCCCTTCGGCCAAGGCCGCGGTGACCGCCTTCTGCAGTGCCGAGTCGATGGTCAGCACCACGGTGAGTCCCGGAACTGGCTCGCGCCGCCGCTCGACCAGTTCGCCGACGATCGCGTTGCGGGCATCGACCTGCACCCAGCGTCCGCCGTGCTGGCCGCGCAGGACGGCTTCCATCGCCTGCTCGACCCCACCGCGCCCGACGCGGTCGTCGGGACGATAGGGATTGGCCGGACTGTCGCCGCCCGCTGCCTCGTATTCTTCTTTGGTGATCGGCCCGACATAGCCCAGGATGTGCGCGAACTCGGGCCCCGCCGGGTACTCGCGGACGAGCTTCTCGTCGCTGACGCGGATGCCGGGGAGCGCGGTCGGATTGGCCGCGAGGGTCAGCGCGAGGTCGCGCGGGATGTCCTCGGCGAGCAGGACCGGCACGGCGCTCCCCGCGGCCGCCTGTCTCAGGTAATCGAACCGGTTGAGGACATGCACCCCCGGGAGGCGCTTGGCTTCCTGGCGCAGGACTGCGGCCTCTTCCGGGCGGAGCTTCTCGCGCACGATGACGTACTTGCGATCCTTGGGGGCGGAAAAGACGAGCCCCGCGAGGTCAGCCCCGGGCACGCCGAGCACCGTGGCGAGCGCGTCGAGAACCGTCCGCTCCTCACCGGGTGGCAGCGCTGGCCGGTGCACGACCAGGACATCGTCCAGTCCCAGGGCGGCGACGAGTTGGTCCCGCACCTGCCGGTACGTTGCCTCGTCGTCGGGGAGTTCGGCGGGTACCAGCCAGACGGTCCAGCTCCGTCGGTTCCGGGCGAGCACGGCGCCGTTGCGGTCGACGATGAGGCCGCGCGGGGCGCGCAACGGTTCGAAGCGCACCATGCTGCCCTGCGCGGCTGCCTGGTAGCGCGGGCGCTCGCGCAGCTGCATGATGCCGAGCTTGGCCAGGACTGCCCCGAAGCCGAGCACCATCGCGCCGCGCAGCAGGAACACGCGGCGCGTCAGCCGATCGTCGCTCGCCGGTTCCGGTTCTTCCGGTGGCGCGATCGACTTCGGCGCGGGGAGATCGAGACCGCGCCGGGCCGGCCTAGTGCGCACGCCTGACCCCCAGACGTCCAGCGAGCAGGACGATGCCGTAGACGAGCGGGACGGCGATCGAGTTGAGGATGCCGACCAGCATGGCGGTCACCCCCGCGTCCAGCCAGGCCTCCCAGCGAGCTGGCCACTGGACGAGCAGCAGGATCGCCCGGTAGGCCAGCGTGACTCCTCCCACGATCCCCATGAGCGGGAGCAGGGCGCTCCGGTAGATGCTCTGCCGTGCGGCCGTTCCAGCCAGCACGGCCGGGGCTAGCGCCAAGAGGTGCCCTCCGAGCGGGCTGGCCGCCAACAGATCGAGCACCAGGCCCCCCACCGCTGCCCAGAAGAATCCGCTGCGCATCCCTTGCAGGGCGCTAGCGACCAGGACGACTCCCAGTACGAGATCGGGGAACAAGGCGAAGGGCGTGACGCGCGGCAAGACGAGCACCTCCAGCGCAGCCGCCCCCAAGAGGAAGATCGTGATCGCCATCTGCTGCACTGCGCTCCACCCCTGCGCTGGTCTCGTGCCAATCGTACCACGCCTGCCTCAGTTTCCCGGCGGGCGAGCTGTTTGCAGGACGCGGATCTGCGCTTCGGCTCCCGGCATGCCGCTTTGCTCCAGCGCGTGGATCGTCCGTTCGACCGGGTAGGGAACACGCTGAAAGCGGACGCTCCAGCCCGATCCGTCCCACTCCAGGAGCGCGTAGGCGGCGCGCTGATCGCCATCGAAGGGGAGGCCGACGCTGCCCACCGCGACGACCAGTCGGTTCTCGATCTGCCAGCGGGCCTGCTGGTGGATGTGCCCGTAGGCGAGCGCTGCTCCACCGCTCTCGTCGAGCAGCGCGCGCAGTCGCTCGAGCGGGGCATCGGGCGGGACGACGGGATGCGGGCTGGACGGTGTGGCATGGACGATGACCAGCGCCGCGCCGGTCGGTGCGGGGACGACGAAGCGGAGCGGCAACGACGCGAGATAGTCGATCTGGTCGCTGCGCAGCCGCTCGGCACACCAGGCATACCGAGCAGCCAGGGCGGGACTGGCCAAATGGTCGAGGCGAAGGTCCTCGACCGGCGTGGTGGGTGGACGACCCGTCGCGACCGCGACCAGGAATTCGTCGGTGTTGCCGCGAACGGCCGGGATACCGCGCTGGCGGAGGAGATCGATGCATTCGGCTGGCCAGGGGCCACCGAAGGCGACGTCACCGGCCATCACGACGAGGTCGGGCGAGTCCTGTTCGATGGCCTCGAGGACCGCCTCGAGCGCTGGCAGGTTCCCGTGCGTATCGGACACAACGGCGACGCGCATGGCTCACTCTCCTCGCTGCGATGCTCATCCCGTACCATCCTACTGCGCCCAGTGCCGGTAACGGGCAGAATAGACCGGGGAAGGGAAGACGCGCACCGGAGGGAGGGGATCGAGCATGGAACCAGCCCAACGGTTGCCCGTGGAAGGGCGGCAGCGCGTCGCGATCGCGCGCGTCGTGCCGGAACTGGACTGCGGGCGCTTTCCGGTGAAGCGGATCCGGGGCGACGAGTTCGTCGTGGAGGCGGACATCTTCGCCGATGGACACGACGAGTTGGCTGCCGTGCTGCGCTATCGACCACCTGGCGAGAGTTCGTGGCGCGAAGTGCCGATGACCTTCCTCGGCAACGACCGCTGGCGGGCCAGCTTCTGGCTCACCGAACTCGGCCTCTGGGACTATACCGTCCTCGCCTGGATCGATCGTTTCGCGACCTGGCAGCGGGATCTCCGCAAGCGGGTCGAGGCGGGACAGGAGGTGCGCGTCGATCTCTGGATCGGGGCAGAATTACTCGAGTCGATCGCGAGCGCGGCGACCGATCCGGACGCTGCGTTTTTGCGTGGCGTCGCCGAGCGGCTGCGCAGCGATCCGGACGCGGTCGAGCTGGCGCTGGATCCGGAGCTCGCGGAGCGGGCTCGCAGCTGCGATCCGCGCCAGTTCGCCAGCGAGTATCCGCGGGTGCTGCGCGTGATGGTCGATCGCGAGCGAGCGCGCTTCAGCACCTGGTACGAACTGTTCCCGCGTTCCTGCGCGCCGGAGCCGGGGCGCCACGGTACGTTCCGCGACTGCGAGGCCTGGCTTCCCCGTCTGGCCGAACTCGGCTTCGATGTCCTCTATCTGCCCCCCATCCACCCGATCGGTCGCACGCACCGCAAGGGGAAAAACAACAGCCTGGTCGCTGGACCGGACGATCCTGGCAGCCCGTGGGCGATCGGGAGCGAGGAGGGCGGGCACGATGCCATCCATCCGCAGCTCGGGACGCTGGAGGACTTCCGGCGTTTCGTGGCCCGGGCGCGCGACGTCGGGATCGAGGTCGCACTCGACCTCGCCTTCCAGTGCTCACCGGATCATCCCTACGTGCGCGAGCATCCTGAATGGTTCCGCCGTCGGCCGGACGGAACCATCCAGTACGCCGAGAATCCACCCAAGAAATACCAGGACATCTATCCCTTCGACTTCGAGTCGCCGGCTTGGCGAGAACTCTGGCTCGAGCTCTTGCGGATCGTCCGCTTCTGGATCGAGCAGGGGATCCGTATCTTCCGAGTCGACAACCCGCACACCAAGCCGTTCGCCTTCTGGGAGTGGCTGATCGCCGAGATCAAGCGCGACTATCCGGAGACGATTTTTCTCTCCGAGGCGTTCACGCGACCGAAGGTCATGTATCACCTGGCCAAGCTCGGCTTCACCCAGTCCTATACCTATTTCGCGTGGCGGAATACCAAGGCGGAGCTGGAAGCCTACTTCACCGAGTTGACCCAGACCGAGGTACGCGAGTTCTTCCGCCCCAATCTCTGGCCCAACACGCCGGATATTCTGACCGAGTACTTGCAGACCGGTGGTCGGCCAGCTTTCCTCATCCGGCTCATCCTGGCAGCGACGCTCGGTGCCAGCTACGGGATCTACGGACCGCCCTACGAACTCTGCGAGGCGACGCCGCTGGCCCCGGGGAGCGAGGAGTACCTGAACTCGGAGAAGTACGAGATCCGGCATTGGAAGCTCGATTCGCCTCACTCCATCGCGCCGGTCATCGCCCGCGTCAACCGGATCCGTCGCGAGAACCCAGCACTACAGCAGGACTGGACGCTGCGATTCCATCCGGTGGACAACGACGAGCTGATCGCCTATTCCAAGACGAGCCCCGATGGGCAGAACGTCATCGTCACGGTCGTCAATCTCGACCCGCACCATCGTCATGCTGGCTGGGTCACGCTCGACCTGGCGTCGCTCGGTCTGGTGGCCGATACACCGTACCAGATGCACGACTTGCTGACCGGCGAGCGCTATCTCTGGCATGGGCCCCGCAACTACGTCGAACTCGATCCGCACGTGATGCCGGCACATATTTTTCTCGTTCGTCGTCACGTGCGGACGGAACAGGATTTCGAGTACTACCAGTGAGGTGCGTCGATGGCCGTCCGGCTGGCTGAACGTCGTCGCCCCGCACCCGCGAGCCAACTCGCCGATGATCCGCTCTGGTACAAGGACGCGATCATCTACGAACTGCACGTCCGTGCCTTCTTCGACAGCAACGGTGACGGAATCGGTGATTTTCCTGGGCTCACGCAGAAGCTCGACTATCTCGAAGATCTGGGCATCACGGCCGTCTGGCTGCTTCCCTTCTATCCGTCCCCGCTCCGCGACGATGGCTACGATATTGCGGACTATACCGACGTCCACCCGTCCTACGGGACCTTGCGGGACGTCAAGGAGTTCATCCGGGAGGCTCATCGGCGCGGTATCCGGGTCATCACCGAGCTGGTGCTGAACCACACCTCGGACCAGCATCCCTGGTTCCAGCGTGCACGTCGTGCCGCGCCGGGTTCGGTCTGGCGGAACTTCTACGTCTGGAGCGAGACGCCGGAGAAGTACAAGGAAGCACGCATCATCTTCAAGGATTTCGAAACCTCCAACTGGGCGTGGGATCCAGTCGCCAAAGCCTATTACTGGCACCGCTTCTATTCGCATCAGCCGGACCTCAATTACGACAATCCAGCGGTCCGGCGCGCGATCCTGCGTGTCGTCGATTTCTGGATGCGGCTCGGCGTGGACGGCATGCGGCTGGACGCCGTCCCCTATCTCTACGAGCGCGAGGGGACGAACTGCGAGAATCTACCGGAAACCCACCAGTTCCTCAAGGAACTCCGGCGCTACATCGACGAGCGGTACCCGAACCGGATGCTGCTGGCCGAGGCGAACCAGTGGCCGGAGGACGCGGTCGCCTATTTCGGCAACGGTGACGAGTGTCACATGGCTTTCCACTTCCCGCTCATGCCGCGCCTCTTCATGGCCATCCGCATGGAAGACCGCTTCCCGATCGTCGATATCCTCTCCCAGACGCCCCCGATTCCGGAAACAGCGCAATGGGCGCTCTTCTTACGTAACCACGACGAGCTGACGCTCGAGATGGTGACGGACGAGGAACGCGACTACATGTATCGCGTCTACGCCCGCGACCCGGTCGCACGCATCAATCTCGGAATCCGTCGCCGCTTGGCTCCCTTGCTCGGCAACAACCGGCGACGGATCGAGCTCATGAACGGCCTGCTGTTCTCGCTCCCCGGAACGCCGGTCATCTATTATGGCGACGAGATCGGCATGGGGGACAACATCTACCTGGGCGACCGCAACGGTGTCCGTACTCCCATGCAGTGGAGCGCGGACCGCAATGCTGGTTTCTCCACCGCGCCGCGCCAGCGACTCTACCTCCCGGTGATCGTCGATGCCGAGTATCACTACGAAGCGGTCAACGTCGCGGCCCAGCAGGCGAACCCGCATTCGCTCCTTTGGTGGATGAAGCGCCTGATCGGGCTGCGCAAGCAGTTCAAGGCCTTCGGTCGCGGCTCCTTCGAGCTCATCCCGGTCGAGAACCGCAAGGTCCTGGCTTATGTCCGTCGGTACGAGCAGGAAACGATCCTGGTCGTCGCCAATCTCTCCCGCTTCGTCCAGTGGGCGGAACTCGACCTCTCCGCCTATCGGGGGCTGGTGCCGGTCGAGCTGTTCGGGCGCATCGAGTTTCCGCTGATCGGCGACGAGCCGTATCGCGTCATGCTCGGCCCGCACAGCTTCTCTTGGTTCAGCCTGGAGCGACCGCGGGCTGGCGAGGAACCGGTGGAGATCACGACGAGCGAGCTTCCGCTCGTCCCGGTGCGCGAGCGCGAAGGGACCTTGGAACTGGGGATCGGGCAGCGCGCGCTCGAGGAGCTCCTGCCGCGTTACCTGCGCCAGCGACGCTGGTTCGCTGGAAAGGCGAGGCGGATCAAGGAGGTCCGCATCAGCGAGCAGCTCCCACTCGTGACCGGTGAGTCACCCGCGACCCTGGTTCTGGTCACGGTCGAGTACACCGAGGGGGATCCGGAGCAGTACGTCTTGCCGCTGGCACTCGCCCGCGGTGAGCGGGCATACGAGATCGTCGAGCGCACGCCCCATGCGGTCATCGCGCGCGCGTTGGTCGAGGGAAGCGAGGCCCTGCTCGTCGATGCCCTCGCGGAGCCGGCCTGCGTGCGCAATCTGATCGAGCAGATCGGTCGTCGGCGCCGCTTCCGCGGCGAGCACGGCGTCATCGTGAGCCAGCCGACTGCCGCCTTCCGCCGCCTGGTTCGACCCGACACGCCGCTCCCGGAGCCGGTACTCAGTCGTGCCGAGCAGAGCAATACGACCGTCATCTTTCCGGATCGTGTGCTCTTCAAGCTGTATCGGCGGGTCGAACCGGGGCCGAATCCGGAGCTGGAGATGGAGCGCGCACTCAGCGAACGGCTCGGCTTCCCACACGTGCCGCCATTGGCCGGAAGCGTGGAGTACCAGCCAGCGCAGGGTGAGCCGATGACGCTGGGGATCGTGCTCGGCTACGTGCCGAACGAAGGGGATGCCTGGCAGTACACGCTCGACGAACTGACCGGCTTTCTCGAGCGCGCCCTGGCCTACAGCGAGGATCCCCCCTCGCTCCGGCTCGATGTCGAGTCGCTCCTCGACTTGGCTGGCCAGACCCCACCGACGATGGTTTACGAGCTCATCGATACCTACGTGGAAGCCGTGCGCTTGCTCGGTCAGCGGACGGGTGAGCTGCACCGGGCGCTGGCGAGCGTGACCGACGACCCGGCCTTCGCGCCCGAACCGTTTTCCATGCTCTCCCAGCGCTCGCTCTATCAAGCGATGCGCAGTCACCTCTTGCAGACGCTCGCTTTACTGCGCCAGCAGCTGGCCAGCCTGCCGGCCGCTACCCGCGAGCAAGCGGAAGCGGTGCTCCAGCGCGAGCGCGAGATCGTGCAGGTCTACCAGAAGCTCCTCCAAAAGCTCTTGCCCGCGCAGCGGACCCGCTGTCACGGCGACTATCATCTCGGGCAGGTGCTCTACACCGGCCGGGACTTCGTCATCATCGACTTCGAGGGGGAGCCAGCGCGCTCGCTCAGCGAGCGGCGACTCAAGCGCTCGCCGTTGCTCGACGTAGCGGGGATGCTCCGCTCCTTCCACTATGCTGCCTCGGCGACGCTGCTCGAGCAGCAGCAACGTGGTTTGCTGTCCGATCTCGCTCGGGCGGAGGCCTGGCTGCGCTTCTGGTACGGCTGGGTCTCGGCGGTCTTCTTGCAAGGCTACCTGGAAGTGGTCGGCCCGACGGTCCTCGTCCCGAGCAATCCCGAGGACCTGGGAGCGCTGCTCGAGGCGTACCTCATGGACAAGGCGATCTACGAGATCCGCTACGAGCTCGGCCATCGCCCCGCCTGGCTCGCGATCCCGCTGCGCGGTGTTCTCGAGCTGCTGCGGGCGCGGGAGGGGAGTGCATGACGAGGCGCCAGGCCTTGCGCCAGCTGGCGCGCGAGGCAGGTATCCAGTTAGCGTATCGCGATCTCGCTGGACAGCGTCAGGTGGCGAGCGACGAGGCCCTGCTCGCTGTTCTGCGCGCGCTCGGTTTTCTCATCCACACGCCGGAGGAGGCACCAGCCGTGCTCGCGGAGTGGCGGCAGGCACGGCTGGCTCGTCGGTGCGAGCCGGTCCAGGTGTGGCGAGTCGGTCGCGGTGCGCCGCGGCTCCAGCTCGTGCTTCCCGCGTTCCAGGAAGGACGGTTCGAGCTCGTCGTCCAGCGCGAAGATGGAGCGGTGCTGGACCTGCGACCAGCTGAGCGGCGTTGGTCGCAGGACCAGGCCGGGCAGTCCACGACCGCGCTGCCTGCAATTCGGGTCGACCTCGCCCTGCCGCACGAGCTCCCGCTCGGTTACCATGCGGTGACGATTCGTTGTCCGGATGGCCAGGAAGCGCGGACGCTGCTCGTCGTCCGTCCACCGACGGTGGCGCTGCCTGGCGCACTCGGCATCGAGCGGACGTGGGGGAACTTCCTGCCGCTCTACGCGCTCTGGCGCGACGAGCCAGGTGACGGTGCGACCTACCGGCGACTCGGCGAGTTCGTCGCCTGGACGCGCGAACGCGGTGGGGAATTCGTCGGAACGCTCCCACTGCTCCCGACTTTCTTGGGCGAGCGCCCGTACGACCCCAGTCCCTATGCACCGGTCAGTCGGCTCTTTTGGAGCGAGTTCTTCGTCGATCCAGGCTGGTCTCCTTTCCCCGACCTGGTGCGCGCGGGCCGGTTGGTCGTCTCTGGAGATGAGCAGGGGAATCGCTTCGTCGAGTACCGGGCGACCTGGCGAGAGCGCTTCCAGGCGCTAGCGGTGCTGGCGCGGGAGGCCGCTCGACACGAGCGGGTGCGGAGCGAGGTGGAAGCGTGGCTGGCCGAGCGGCCGCTCGTGCTGGCCTACGCCCGCTTCCGCGCGGCGGTCGACCAGGGTGAGCGCCTCCCCTCGCCTCGACCTGACCGCGGGCAGGACCAGCGTCTGGATGAGGCCGCGTGGATCTATGCGGTCGCTCAGTGGCTGGCGAACCAGCAGCTGGCTGCCGTGGGCAAAGAGCGACTGTACCTGGATCTTCCGCTCGGCGTGCACCCGGAAGGGTTCGATGTGTGGTACTGGCCGGAACTCTTCGCTCAGGGGGCCAGCGCTGGTGCACCGCCCGATCCCTTCTTCGCCGGGGGACAGGTGTGGGGTTTCCCGCCACTGCATCCGGAACGGATCCGGGAGGACGGCTATCGCTACCTGCGAGCGGTACTGGCCCATCACCTGCGGGCAGCACGCTTGCTTCGGATCGATCACGTGATGGGTTTCCATCGACTCTATTGGGTACCGGCCGGAGCGAGCGGGCGCGAAGGGGTCTACGTCCGGTATCCGGCCGAAGAGTTTTACGCGATCCTGGCGATCGAAAGTCAGCGTGCCGGCTGTGCCGTCGTCGGGGAAGATTTGGGTACGGTGCCGTGGGCGGTTCGCCGGGCGATGCGCCGGAACGGTCTGCTCCGCATGTACGTGCTGCCGTTCGAGCGCCGGGACGGTCGGTTCACCGAGCCGCCGCCGGATGTCGTGGCGAGTCTGGTGACCCATGATCTGCCACCGTTCGCCGCGCTCTGGGACGAGTGGGGGCCAGAGATCCAGGAAGCGGTACTCGGCTGGCTGGCCGAACGTGGTTCGCGAGCAGCGCTGGAAAGCGATCGCCGAGCAGCGGCGCTGCTCGGACTGCTCCGCTTCCTGGCGGAGAGTCCAGCGGCAGTCGTAGCGGTCAACGTGGAAGACCTCTGGTTCGAGCGGGAGCCGCAGAACCGGCCCGGAACGGGGCTGGAAATGCCGAACTGGCGGCGCCTGGCCCGTCTCGGCTCGGCGAGCTTCGGTCGTGACCCGTTCGTCACGCGTGCGCTCGCCATCGTCGAGACGGCACGGAAGGGAGGAGCGGGATGACTGGTCGATCAGTGGGCCCGGCGCGTCATGACCGCTCGCTGCTGACGGAGCACGATGTCTACTTGTTCAACGAAGGAACATGGCTCCGCGCCTACGAGAAAATGGGCGCTCATCCCTGTGTGCTCGACGGCGAGGAAGGAGTCTTCTTCGCGGTCTGGGCACCGAATGCCGAGCGCGTCTCCGTGGTGGGCGACTTCAACGATTGGACACCGGGCAAGCATCCGCTCGCTCCGCGGGGCTCTTCCGGTATCTGGGAGGGGTTCATCCCGGGACTCGGCCCGGGGGCCCGCTACAAGTACCACCTCGTCTCTCGCTATCACGGCTACCAGGTTTTCAAGGCGGATCCGTACGGTTTCCGGCATGAATGTCCACCCGGTACCGCCTCGATCGTCTGGGATCTCACCTACGAGTGGCAGGACGGCGACTGGATGCGACGGCGCGGGCGAGCCAATGCACTGGATGCGCCGCTGCAGATCTACGAGGTGCACCTCGGGTCCTGGATGCGGGTCCCGGAAGAAGGCAACCGCTGGCTGACATACCGAGAAATCGCTCCCAAGCTCGCCGAGCACGTGCAGCGCATGGGCTTCACGCATGTCGAGTTCTTGCCGGTGATGGAGCATCCCTTCTACGGTTCGTGGGGTTACCAGATCACCGGTTACTTCGCGCCGACGGCGCGCTACGGCACTCCCCAAGATTTCATGGCGCTCGTCGATGCGCTGCACCAGCAGGGGATCGGGGTCATCCTGGACTGGGTTCCCTCCCACTTCCCTACCGACGAGCACGGACTCGTCTTTTTCGACGGGACCCACCTCTACGAGCACGCTGATCCGCGCAAGGGGTTCCATCCGGACTGGCACTCCGCGATCTTCAACTACGGGCGCAACGAAGTACGCACGTTCCTGTTGTCCAGTGCGATGTTCTGGCTGGACCGCTACCATGCCGACGGACTGCGCGTCGATGCAGTGGCCTCCATGCTCTATCTCGATTACTCGCGCGGCCCAGGCGAGTGGATTCCCAACGAGTACGGTGGGCGCGAGAACCTGGAAGCGATCGCCTTTCTGCGTCGCCTGAACGAGGAGATTTACCGGCACTATCCCGATGTCCAGACGATCGCGGAGGAATCGACTGCCTGGCCGATGGTCTCCCGGCCGACCTACGTCGGTGGGCTTGGCTTCGGGCTGAAATGGGACATGGGATGGATGCACGATACGTTGCTCTACTTCAGCCGCGACCCGATCTATCGGAAATACCATCATCACGAACTGACGTTCCGTATGCTCTATGCCTTCACGGAGAACTTCGTGCTTCCCCTCTCGCACGACGAGGTGGTGCACGGGAAGGGCTCGCTCCTCGCCAAGATGCCCGGTGACGATTGGCAGAAATTCGCCAATCTGCGACTCCTCTACGGTTACCAGTACACCCAGCCTGGCAAGAAGCTCCTCTTCATGGGGGCGGAGTTGGCTCAGTGGCGGGAGTGGGATCACGAGACGAGTCTCGACTGGCATCTCTTGGAGTACGCGCCCCATCGAGGGATCCAACGGTGGCTCGCTGATCTGAACCGACTCGCGCGCTGCGAACCCGCGCTCCACGAGCGCGATGTGAGGCCCGACGGGTTCGAGTGGGTCGACTGTAACGATGCCGAAAACAGCGTCCTCGTCTACTTACGCAAGAGCCACGACCCAGCGGACACTCTCTTGATCGTCTGCAATTTCACTCCCGTGCCGCGACAGAACTACCGTGTCGGCGCGCCGGCTCCCGGTTTTTGGCGGGAGCTCCTCAACAGCGATGCCCGCGAGTACGGGGGGAGCGGCTGGGGCAATCTGGGGGGTGTGGAGACCGTGCCGGTTCCCTGGCATGGCCGACCGTACTCGCTGGTCCTCACGCTGCCGCCGCTGGCGATCCTGATCTTCAAGCGTGCGACCGAGGGGAGCGTTCGGTGAGGTACGTCTGCATTCATGGCCACTTCTATCAACCACCGCGGGAGAATCCCTGGTTGGAGGTGGTCGAGCTCGAGGACAGCGCGTATCCGTATCACGATTGGAACGAGCGGATCACTGCCGAGTGTTATGGACCCAACGCGTGGTCGCGGATCCTCGATGCGCGTGGCCGGATCACGCGCATCGTCAACAACTATGCCTGGATCAGCTTCGACTTCGGCCCGACGCTCCTCTGGTGGCTCGAGCGGGCTGCTCCTGAGGTCTACCGTGCGATCGTGGAAGCAGACCGACAGGGGAGCCAGCGGTTCGGGGGGCATGGCCCAGCTATCGCCCACCCTTATCATCACGTCATCTTGCCCCTAGCGAACGCGCGCGATCGGCGCACCGAGCTGCTTTGGGGTATCCGGGACTTCACGTACCGTTTCGGGCGACGTCCCGAAGGGATCTGGTTGCCCGAAACGGCGGTCGACCTCGCGACCCTGGAAGTCGTCGCGGAATTGGGTATCACGTTCACCATCTTGGCACCCCACCAGGCAGCTGCCGTGCGACCGCCTGGGTTTTCCGGCTGGCAAGACGTGTCTGGTGGGCGCGTGGAAACGACACGCCCTTACCGCTTGACGCTCCCGTCTGGGCGCGAGTTGGTCGTCTTTTTCTATGACGGGGCGATCGCGCGCGATGTCGCCTTCGGTGACCTGCTGCAGGACGGGCGGCGACTGGCGGCTCGCTTGCTGGCGGCAGCGAGCGATACGGTCGATCGCCTGGCGCATATCGCGACCGATGGCGAAACGTACGGTCACCATCACCGGTTCGGTGACATGGCCCTGGCCGCAGCGATCGCAGCGCTGCGGGCCGAGCGCGATGCGCGAGTCGTGACGTACGGTGCCTATCTGGCCACGCACCCGGCCACGTGGGAAGCGCAGATCGTCGAGGAGACCTCGTGGAGCTGTGCCCACGGGATCGAGCGCTGGCGCAGCAACTGTGGCTGCCAGACCGGTGCTCATCCCGGCTGGACTCAGGAATGGCGTGCGCCGCTGCGTGCTGCGCTCGACTGGCTGCGCGATACCATCGCGCCGCTGTACGAGCGGTACCTCGGGACACTGCTCCGCGATCCGTGGGCTGCCCGCGACGATTACATCGAAGTCGTGCTCGATCGCTCCCCGAAGAATGTCCAGCGCTTCTTGGAGCGTTGGCAGGTGCGCGCGCTCCAACCGGACGAACAGGTTCGCGTGCTGGAAGCTTTGGAGCTCCAACGGCATGCGCTCCGCATGTACAGCAGCGATGCCTGGTTTTTCGACGAACTCTCCGGGCTGGAGACGGTCCAAGCCTTGCAGTCGGCAGCGCGCGCGATTCAGATCGCCGAAGAACTGTTTCAGGTTCCGCTCGAACAGGAATTCGTCGAGCGGCTGGCCCGTGCTCCCAGCAACGTGCCGCAGTACCAGAATGGTCGCGGTGTCTGGGAGCGCCTGGTGCGTCCAGCGCGCGTCGAGTTGGCCAACGTGGCAGCGCATTATGCCTTGAGCGCGCTCTTCGAGGATTATCCGGAGCGTGCGGCGATCGGCTGCTTCGAAGTGGAACGGCTGGCCGGCCTGGCCCAGCGAGCTGGCCGGGCTCAGCTCTATGTCGCTCGTGTCCGCGTGCGCTCGAGCTTGACCGGTCGTCAGAGTGCTTTCGTGACTGCGGCGCTGCACTTGGGAGAGCACAACTTGGTGGGCGGTGTCGAGCCGGATGGGACACCGGAGCGATACGAGCAGGTGCTCGCCGCGTTGAGTGCGCCGTTCACGCGGGCCGATCTTGCCGAAACAGTGCGGGCAATGGATCGCGTCTTCGGTCATGCCGAGTATTCGCTCCGGTCCTTGTTCAAGGACGAGCAGCGCAAGCTGGTCGACGTCATCTTGACCGCGACGCTTGCTGAGGCCGAAGAGCTCTATCGGCACTTGTACGAGGACAGTCAGCCACTGATGCGGTTCCTCAGCGAACTGGGCATTCCCATCCCGCGCGCTTTCCTGACGGCCGCCGAGGTGACGGTCAACGCCGATCTCCGGCATACGCTGGCCGAGCCGCGTCCGTCGATCGAGCGACTCGAGCAGTTGTTCCGAGAAGCTGAGACCTGGCAGCTCGATGTGGATCACCCGGGGCTGGCCTATGCAGTCCAGGAGGCGATGGAGACGCTGGCGCTCGAGTGGCGCGAGAATCCCCAAGACGTGGCCCTCATGGAGACGCTCGCTGGCCTGGCTCGCCTTGCGGTGCATATCCGGGAGCCGATCAACACCTGGCGCGTCCAGAACATCGCGTACGAGCTGCTGCTCCGGGAGTTCCCGGGCCAACGTGTCCGAGCCGAAGCGGGCGACGCGGTTGCCCAGAACTGGTTGACCTGGTTCCGAACGCTCTGCGACGTTCTCTGGATCGCGGTGGAGAGCGGCGAGGGCGAGATCAGCGCAGCCTGAGGAGACGACGCCAGGCGAAACGACGGCGCTGGTCTTCGGCGCGGCGAACGGCCTCCGCATGGGCACGATCGGCGAGGGTGTCATCGAGCGGTGGCAGCTCACCCGACCAGCCACGCAGTTCGAGGGCACGAGCGATCAGGTAATCGGCGAGACGAGGGTTCTTGGGGAGCAGCGGGCCGTGGAGATACGTGCCGATCGCGTGCCGATAGCGACAGCCCTCGGTTCCGTCTCGCCCGTTGTTTCCCCAACCGATACGGACAAGGCCGAGCGGACGAGCGCTGGGCCCGAGGAAAGTTTGCCCGCTGTGGTTCTCGAAGCCGACCAGTTCGCCGAACTCCTCCGAGTCCACGACGATGTTCCCGATCATGCGCCGTGCCCCGGCGATCGTCCAGGCGTCGAAGAGACCGAGACCCGGGAGTTCGGGGCCACCATGTGGCCGATAGAAGTGTCCGAGGAGTTGGTAGCCGCCGCAGACAGCCAAGAGCGGAACACCGCGTTCGATCTCCGCCCGCAGCGTTTCGCCTTTTGGTCCGGCGAGATCGCGCGCGGCGGCGATCTGTTCGCGGTCCTGACCCCCGCCCCAGAAGAAAAGATCGCAGCGACCAGGTTCGAGCCGATCACCCACACCGATCTCCAGCACGTCGACCGCGATGCCGCGCCGACGGCAGCGTTCCACGAGCGCGACGATGTTCCCGCGATCACCGTAGATGTTCATGGTCCGTGCGTAGAGCCAGCCGATCGTCAGGCGCATCGTGCGCTCCCTCACTGGCGCCAGAACTCGCGGGCCAGCCCGCGCCGACCGAGCTCGCGCCGGAGTTCCAGTAGCGCGGTGTACGTCGCGAGGACCCAGCCGCAACTGCCGGGGGGAAGCGTTTCCACCCAGCGATCGAGCGCGCTGGCGACGCCAGCGAACTGGTGCACTGGAGCGATCCCGGCGTAGGCGAGCCGGAGCGCCATGTCCGCGCCGCGGATGCCCCCGGTACTGACTGGTGCCTCGAGTGCCCGCAATGGTTCGAGATCGACGTCCCAGAGCCAGGAGACGTCTCGCCCGTCCGCGTCCAGATCGTTGATCAAGATGAGGATCGGCTGTGGCTGGGTAGCACTGGCGATCAGACGGATCGCCTCGTTGAAGCCGGTCGGATTCTTGACGAGCAGCAACGTGACGGTTCGTCCCGCCAGTTCGACGCGCTCTTGTCGGCCGAACGCTGCCGTCACGCCCGCGAGCCCCGCAACGAGCTGCTCGGGGGTGAGTCCCACGGCGAGGCTCGCCGTGGCTGCGGCCAGCACGTTGTAGGCGTTGTAGACGCCGGTGAGCTGGCTCTGGAGGACGAGTTCCCGCTCACCGTAGACCGTTTCCACTGCGAGCGTCCCCTGCTCCATGCGCACGCAGCGACCCGCAACAGTCAGCGGGGGACGAGCGAACGGGCAAGCCGTGCAGCGGTAGGCACCGAGATGGCCGAGAAAAACCTGCTCGTACGCGAGCGGAGCACCGCACCGCGGGCAAGATCGCCAGTCGGCCGCGTGTGGCAGGGCAGGCAGGGCGATGCGGGGGTCAGCGAGCCCGAACGTCCAGCGTCGATCTGCGAACCGCTCGGTCAGTGCAGCGAGGATCGGGTCATCGGCATCGACCACGAGGAGCGTCTCCGGTGGAAGCGAGTCCAGGGTGCGTTCCCACAGGCGGACGATCGTTTCCAGTTCACCGTACCGGTCGAGTTGGTCGCGAAACAGGTTGAGCAGGACGAGCAGCCGAGGACGCAGCGCCTGGGCGATCGCCGGGAGGGCGAACTCGTCGACCTCGAAGATGCCCAGATCACGGTGGATCGTCCCTGACCAGTCGATCGTTTCCAGGAGCGTGGCGGCGACACCACGCGGCAGATTGCTCCCCGACCGGTTGTGCACGATCGTCAAGCCGATCGATTCGAGTGTTCCAGCCAGAAGCCGCGCAGTCGTCGTCTTTCCGTTGGTTCCCGCGATGAGGATTGTCCCATGTGGAAGCGCGCGACCGGCCGTGGCCAGGAAGCTCGGCGCGATGCGGAGTGCGAGCAGTCCCGGAAAGGCCGTACCACCGCCGAGTCGCAGGCGGCGAGTTATCTGGATCGTCAGTCGACCGGCTGCGATGGCGAGCAGCGTCGCAACGTTCATGCGTCCAGTCTACTGGGGAGCACTGCTCACCAGCACGCTGGCCGTGCGGAGCGATGAGATATCGACGAGCGGCCGGACGATCAAGCGCAGCTCGTCGTCAGCGACGTGGCGCGAGCCGCCGATCACCACGCCGATGACGAGACCAGGTGGAATGCCGGCGGTGCGTCCCGACGTGACGACGAGTTCGCCGTTGCGGAACGGCGTGTCCGGAGGAAGGTGTCGGAGAATCAGCGAGCCGCTTCCGCGCCAGCCCTGGCCATAGACGATCCCTTCGGTGCCCGATTCGGAGAGTTGCGCACCGAGCTGGATGGAGGGGTCGGTCACCGCGGTCACTTGGGAGCGGTCAGGCTCGACCCGCGTCACGATACCCACGAGGACGTTGGGATCGAGCACGGCCATACCGACGCGAATGCCTGCCTCGCTGCCTCGATCGATGACGAAGACCCGTTGTGGTCGTTCTGGATCGAATCCGATGATGCGTGCCGGGACGAGTTGGAGTCCAGGATGCTCCTGCTGGAAACGCAGCTGTGCGCGCAGTTGGTCGAGTTCCTGCTGCGCTTGGCGCAGCCGGGCGACTTCGGCGAGGAGCGCGTCTCGTTCCGCGCGCAAGCGCTCGACTTCCGCCCGGAGTTCGCGCTCGGAGCTCGTGGCGGGCACAGGGAGGGACGCGATGGCAGGCGCGATGCCGCGTTGGACAGCCGTGACGAGGCCGGTCAGCGGAGCCGTGATCCTGCTCAGTCGCTGCTGGCGGTCGAGGACCACGAGCACCGTGCTGGCCAGGAGGAAGATCACGATGAGGAGCGTCGTGCGCTTGAGCGTGAGCGGCATGCCTCATCCGTGTCAGGTCGTCGAGCTCGAAGCAGCCGGTACGCGCCGCTGTTGCGTCCCTTGCAGGGCGCGCTGGTAGAGGTGGAGTGCTTCCGCGACACGGCCGGTGCCGCGCGCGACACAGGTCAGCGGGTCGTCGGCGAGGTAGACCGGGATCCGGAGTTCAGCCTGGAGACGCTTGTCCAGACCCATGAGCAGTGCTCCACCGCCCGCGAGCACGATCCCTCGCTCCATGATGTCAGCCAGTAGCTCCGGTGGCGTCTCTTCGACACAGGAGCGGACTGCCTCGATGATCTGGTTGACCGGTCCAGCGATCGCCTCGCGGATCTCCACCGAACTCACTTCGACTGCTTTGGGCAGGCCGGTGAGCACGTCTCGTCCCCGCAAGATGACTCGCCGTTCTTCTTCGAGCGGGTAGGCGGAGCCCGCGGCGATCTTGGCGTTCTCGGCGGTTCGCTCACCGATGATCAGGTTATGGTCGCGCCGTGCCCATTGGACGATCGCCTCGTCGATCTCGTCTCCCGCCACACGGATCGAGCGATTGACGACGATGCCACCCAACGAGATGACCGCGACTTCGGTCGTCCCGCCGCCGATATCGACGATCATGCTGCCGACGGGCTCGTTGATGGGAAGACCGGCGCCGATGGCAGCTGCCATCGGCTCCTCGATCGTGTATGCCTCCCGCGCGCCGGCACTGAGCGCGGCATCCTTGGCCGCTCGCTTTTCCACTTCGGTGACGCCGGAGGGGATACCGATGACGACTCGCGGATGGGGAGTCAGGAGTTGCTGGGCGTGGACCTTCCGGATGAAGTAGTGCAGCATGATCTCCACGGTGTCGAAGTCGGCTATGACCCCGTCCTTGAGCGGACGGACAGCGACGATCGTATCGGGTGTCTTGCCGACCATCGCTTTGGCTTCGACGCCCACGGCTAGAACTCGCCGCGTCTTCTTATCGACTGCGACGACGGATGGCTCGGAGATGACGATACCTTTGCCGCGCACGTAGACGAGCGTGTTCGCCGTGCCCAAGTCGATACCGAGGTCGCGGCTGAACAACCCGAACAGTGCGCTGAGTGGTCGAATCATGGTCGAGCCCTTCCTCTCATCGGCCTCATCCCAGGTAGAGCGCCGGATCCTGGTAGACGCCGTTGTACATGATGATGAAGTGGACGTGCGGGCCGGTCGAATAGCCGGTGCTCCCCATCGGGCCGATGTACTGTCCCTGGTTGACCCACTGTCCGACTCGCACTGGTGGTGGTTCGGCCATATGCCCGTACCAGGTCACGAAGCCGTTGCCGTGATCGATCGCCACGGCATACCCGAGCCCGTAGTTGTTCCATCCGCTGAAGATGACCGTTCCGCTGTCTGCCGCCACGATCGGTGTGTACATGTTGTTGGCGATGTCCCACCCGTTATGACGGGCATGGAAGTACTGCGTAATGACTCCGGTAGTCGGCCAGATGAAGGAGCCACGCGGTGCTTGGCGCTGAGCGGGTGGATTGCTCGGCGCCGATGCTCGTGGGGCGGGAGGCGGCGGTGGTGGCGGTGGTGGCTCACCGCCTGGGATCATCACGAGTTGGCCGACGCGCAGGACGCCGTTCGGCCCGATCCCGTTCATCGGGTAGTTGCGGATCGCATCCGGCTCGACTCCCCAGTACTTGGCCAAGGATTCGATCGTATCCCCTTCCTTGACTTTGACCATGACTCCATCGGTCGGCAGGATAGCCAGTTGCTGGCCGGGATAGATCAGTTCGGGATCAGGCAAGGAGTTCGCCCAGGTGATCGTCTGCACCTTGAGGCCGAAGCGCTGGGCGATCTTCCAGAGCGTGTCTCCCTCCTGGACGGTGTACATGACCACGCGGTCGCGTTGGGGCATCTTGCCGCCCGGGACCATGATCAGACGATTGGGCACCAGATCGGTGTCGCGCTGAACGCCGTTGGGCTCGTAGCCGGTGATCGCGTCGGGTTGCACGCCGTAGCGTGCCGCGATCGTCTCGATCGTGTCGCCCTCGCGCACCACGTGCAGCATGCCATCGACTGGTGGCACGCGGAGCTGCAGCCCAGCGGGTAACGGGGCCCCAGGATCGAGGAGATTGTTCGCCCAGAGCAGCGTCTCGACGCTCCGGCCAGTCGCTCGCGCCACATCGTAGATCGTCTCTCCTGCCGCCGTGACGTAGGTGTCGAGCACGAGGATGTCCGGCTTGACAGCGAGCCCACCTGTCGCCAGATAACCGACGCGCGGATCGCTCACCGTCAAGTCGGGAACGCTCGCGACCGGTTGGCTATGTGTGCCGGACAGGATGTCCTGGATCACCGTGATCTGGTCAGTTCCAGCTGCGACGCGGATCGGAGCGGGGCGCCGCCAGAATCCCCCACCGATCGCGACCGCCGCGACGCAGACGATGACCGAGAAATGGAGGCACCAGCGCCCGATCGTGCGATTCGTCCGCCGGCGCTGGAGCGGCTGCTCTGTTCGTTTCGGTGGGTGCAGGAGAGGTCGTGGCGGTTTGGGTGGGGCGACGACGGTGCCGTTCGCACTGCCCGCGAACGCACCATTGCTCCGGGCAGCGAGCCGCTCGTGCACAGCGTCGGTCGATTCGATCGCGGGATGCCCGTTCGGATGCCCATTCGCTGGTTCGCACACGTCGTCCAGCTCAGGCGTCCAGCCGAAGCGCACCGCTCGGGTGGCGGACGGCTCACGATACTCCTCGCTCGGCGGGTTCGTCGGCATCGTCCCTATCCGGCTTCCCTTCCCTCAGCGGCTCGTCGATTCGCTCGTCGTGACGCCGAACTCGCCGATTCCGCGATCCTCACGGGCAGGATAACATGTCCAGTGGCATCAGTCAAATCCAGGGCGCCGATTTCCGCGCTTTGTGGCCTCACCGGAAGGTCATGAATTCCTGCCTTCACGAATCGTTCACCGTTCGGTACGATGGCACATGACAGTGGATGAGGGCGCTCGGCGATGGAAGAGACGCGTGCCAGAACAGCGCAGGGGCTGACGACTCTGCCGACCGAAACCGTGCATGCCATCGTCAATCCGGTGGCCGGAAGCGGTCGTCCAGCTCGCGCCTGGCCGGCGGTGCGTCGTCACCTCGAGTCGCTCGGCCTGCGTGTGGAGGAAGTGCACACAGCCGAGCCTGGAGCGGGGATCGCGCTGGCTCGGCAACTGGTCGAGCGTGGTGCTCGCGAACTCCTGGTCATCGGTGGCGATGGCACGGTGAATGAGGTCGTCAATGGATGCCTGGACGTGCAGGGACAGCCGATCGGCCCGGTGACGCTCACCATCGTACCGTGCGGGACGGGACGCGATTTCCCCCGACTCTTCGGTATCGTCCGGCCGGAACAGGCGGTCGATCTCCTGCGCTACGGGCAGCGCTGCCGCGTCGATATCGGCGCGATCCGCTTTCGTGCCTTCGATGGCTCCCCCCGTCAGCGCTACTTCGTCAACATGGCGGATATCGGGCTCGGGGCGGAGACGGCGGCCTGGGTCAGCCAGTCGACCAAGCGACTCGGTGGGTTCTTCGCCTATCTGGTCGGCGCGATGCGGACGATTCTCCGCCATCGACCGGCCGAACTCGCGATCGAGATCGAGGGCACGACCGTGTTTGGCGGTCCAGCGCTCATGGTCGCATTAGCCAACGGTCGCTTCCATGCCGGTGGCATGCGGATCGCACCGATGGCCTCGGTGACGGACGGGAAGCTGGAAGTGTTCGCCTTGCGTCGAGTCTCGCGATTCGTCCTGCTCGGCTCCCTGCTTCCGGCGGTCTATCGAGGGACGCACCTTGCCCATCCAGCCGTCGAGCATTGGACCGCTCGTCGCGTCGTCGCGGTGCGCAGTGCCGAGCCCGTGCCGATCGAAACGGATGGTGAGGTGGTGGGGACGACGGACATCGAGGCGTGGGTCGTCCCCAAAGCGCTGTATCTTCGCGTGCCGCGTGGCACCTGCGATGCTTCTGCTTGACCCCGCGATGACTCCTCTGCCACAATCGGGCGATGGGGTATGACCCGACACGAGAACAGTCGAGGAGAACGACGCAAACGATGACGACAGAGCAAAAGATGTACAACCAAGTCGAGGCGCTCGCCGAGGCACTGCGTCTTCTTTCCGAAGAGCCGGAAAGCGGCACGTTTACCGTCTATGGGGAACCGCCGACTCCGCGCCTGCGCTGGTTCGTCGAGGGTCTGCGGCAGGAACTGGAGCGGCACGGTCATGTCTACCACGAGCAGCCGATTCCCGATATCCGGCTCGTCCTCAGCGTTTTTGCGCATGATCGGCCGCGCCGGTATCGCCGCAAAGCGCAGGCGACCTTCGTCGTCGGCATTACCGAGCTCCCGGAGCGCCCGGCGGACGTCCTGAGTGCCTGTTATCCCTTCCTGCTCTATGCGCTGGCGAATCTCGTGCTCATCTTGGTTCCGGGCGCGGAGGGTCCAGAGGCGCATTTCGTCACGCTGGAGCGTGGTCATTACGGTATCCCCTACCGGGAAGGCGAGGACGCCCAGTTTTTCGCGACGATCTACGAGCGCTTGCATCCTTTGGCTGCATCGCATCTCGTCATCAACAACGTGTTTCGCACCGACCTCGAGCCGGAGCTCTGGAATGGTGACGAGATCACGGAGCAGATCTCGCGGGCCGGGAAGCGACTGGAAGCGATGAACCTGCTTCCCGCCCCGTTCCCTGTCCACGAACTCTTGAGCGAGGACGACTTGCGGCACGTCAAGCGCCTGTATGGCCTCGGCGGGCTGAGCTACGGCAACTTGAGCGCCCGTAAGGATCGGCACCGCTTCTGGATGAGCGCCAGTGGCGTGAACAAGGCGCAGCTGGAGGTTATCGGCCGAGACATTCTGCTGGTCAGCGGGTTCGATCCCACCATTCCTGCCATCGTGTTGAGTGTGCCGCCCAACGTCGAACCGCGTCGGGTTTCGGTCGATGCGATCGAGCACTGGATGATCTATCAGCAACATCCGGACATCGGTGCGATCGTCCATGTCCATGCCTGGATGGACGGTATCCGCTCCACCGAGATCAATTACCCGTGTGGGACGCTGGAGCTGGCACTGGCGGTTTCCAACGTGCTCGCCCAGGAGCCTGATCCGACCCGAGCGGTGATCGGCCTCAAGAATCACGGGGTGACGATCACCGGGCGGAGCATGGACGAGATCCTGGAGCGCATCGACGGGAAGCTGATCCCGCAAGTCCCGATGACCTGATCGTGGCGAGCGCAACCTGCCTGCGACGGCGTCTCGGGTCGGTTGCGCTCGAGCGGTGATCTCCTCAGACCTGGTTGGCTCCGGGAAACGCGAAGACTGCCTTGATGACGCCGTTCGCCCCTTTGCCAGTCACTGTCGCGAGCGCTTCCCGGTACGCGGTGAGCGCGAAGCGGTGGGTGACGAGCCAGCCCAACTCGACGCGACGCTCGGCCATCAGTCGCACTCCATGGGCGATGCTCGAGGCACGGATCCCGTCCAGTTCCTCCTCCGCATAGGCCATCGATCCGCGGATCTCGACTTCGCGCAGCCAGATCGGTGTCCAGTCCACGTGGCGAGGGTCGCTGGCCAGACCGACGAGGACCACGTGCCCGCCAGCCCGCGTGAGGGCGAGCGCGTCGTGGACGGACCGGCTGGAGCCGACACAGTCGAAGACCTGGTCGATCCCACCTTGGACCAACCAGCGACCGAAGCGTGCACGCAGGACACGTGCACCAGTGAGGCGCGCGATCTCACGGTAGAGCGCCGGGCCAGTCCGACCCAGGAGAACGAGATCGGCCCCGAGTCGCTCGGCAGCTCGGGCTTGGAACGGATACTTTGCCGTCACCAGGATGCGCGCTTGCGATCCGATCGCTCGCAGCGCTGCGACCGTCAGGAGTCCGATGATGCCAGCGCCGAGGACGAGAACGGTCGCAGTGTCGGGAGGTCGGTTTTGGAGCACCGCATGGAGCGCGACGCCGAACGGCTCGGCGAGGACGGCTTCCTCGTCCGTCAGCTGGTCAGGGATCGGGATCAGCTGCGATCGGTGGGCGACGAAACTGGCGCTCCAGCCTCCACCCGTGTCGCGGCAAAAGCCGATCATGATGCCGGGCGCGATCGTGCCCTCGCGAAAGCGCAGACAGCGGTTCGGGAGACCACGCGCGCACTCGCTGCATGGTTCGCGAAAACCGCGTGCCGCACAAGCGAGCAGCGGATTGACCGTGACGCGTTGCCCGACCCGAAAGCCTTCCACTGCTGAGCCGAGTTCGCTGATGTACCCGGTTACTTCATGGCCGAGCGTGAAAGGGAAGGAGACGAGCGGCGAGGTGGTCGGGCTAGCGTGGAGGGTGATCACTCCGATGTCGCTTCCACAAATCCCACTGTAGCGCGTGGTGATCTTGACCCATTCTGGTGTCGGCAGGCGGGGTTCGGGGACGTCGCGCAACTGGAGAAGCCCGAGTCCGTTCCAATACGCCGCCGGTTGCCAGCGACCGACCACCTTCGCCAAGAGATAGCGCGGCACACTCTCCACGATTTGGAGCGCGAGCATCGATCCTCCTTTACGCACTGGCCGGGCCGGAGACGATGCGGCCTGGCATGGCTCCGGTGTGGAGACCGTCGCGGAGCACGCTGACGCCGTTGACCCAAACGGAGCGGATGCCGGTTGCGAGCTGATGCGGATCCTCGAACGTGGCTCGATCGGCGACCGACTCGGGATCGAAAACGACCAGGTCGGCGAAGAAGCCGGGGCGCACCTGCCCGCGGTCGCGGATTCCCAGCCGGTCTGCCACTGCCGAGGTCATCTTGCGGATCGCCTCTTCCAGTGTCAGGTCGCGCAGTTCCCGCACGAAGCGGGCCAGGACGCGGGGGTAGGTACCGTAGGCGCGCGGATGCACGGGACCCTCGGCACGCGCCCAGGCCGGATCGAGCCCACCGGCATCGGTCGCGACCTTGATCCACGGCTGCCGAAGCGCAGCCCGTACGTTCGTCTCGTCCATCACGAAGTAGATGGTGAAGATGTTCCGTCCTTCGATCGAAAGGAGATCGATCGCGGCATCGATCCAGTCCTGCCCGCGCTCCGCCGCGATTTCGGAAAGCCGCTTGCCGACGAAGCGCTGCAGGCTGGGATGGTGCAGACCCACCGGCATGATCCCCTCCGGGCCAGCCTCGGTGCCGAGCGCTTCCCAGTCGCCGGACGGATTGGTGACGTCTCGCCGAATCCGCTCGCGCATAGCGGGGTCGCGCAGGTTCTCGTAGAAGCGTCCACCGGCTGCCATCCATGGTGGCAAAACGGAGGCGAGGCCGGTTCCCGCAGCGGTGTAGGGGTAGACGTCAGCGGTGACGTCGACTCCGTCGCGTCGAGCGCGCTCGATCCGTTCCAGCACGCTGGGAAACTTCCACCAGTTGCGGCGTCCCGATGCCTTGAGATGGTAGATCTCGACTGGGATTCCAGCCTGCTGGCCGATCTGAATCGCTTCCTCGAGTGCCTCGAACAGTCGCACACCCTCGGAACGGATGTGCGTGATGTAGAGTCCGCCCCAGCGGGCCACTTCCCGGCAGATCTCCACGATCTCCTCGGTAGAGGCATACGCGTCAGGAGGATAGATCAGCGCGTAGGCGACACCGAAGGCCCCGTCTTCCATCGCTTCGGCGACGAGACGCCGCATGGCGGCGATTTCGTCCGGGCTCGCCGGCGACAGGTCGTAGCCCTTGACGTACTCGCGGAGCGTTCCACCAGCCAGGAAGGAACCGATATTGGGTGAGACGCCACGCTCGACCATCGCTTCGAGCCAATCGCGGAAGCGTCGCCACTGCCGTGCGCGCTCTTCCCATTCGGGCAAGCGACGGGCGAAGAAGGTGCTGGGGATCGGCTCGCTGATGCGGCCTCCGAACGGTGCTGGTGTCCATCCCTCGCCCATGATCTCGGTGGTGACTCCCTGCGCGATCTTGGAGAGCGAGCGACCATCGCGCATGAGCGGGTAGATGGAGTGGCTCTGGATATCGATGAAACCGGGACAGACGACGTAACCGCTCGCATCGACCACGTCGCGCGCGTTTCCCGGCTCGATCCGGCCGGGTGGTGCGACGGCGACGATTCGGTCGCCGCGGACAGCGACATCGGCTCGAAACCATGGATTGCCTGTTCCGTCCACCACGCGTCCGTTGCGGATGAGGAGATCGATCTCCATGCTCGCCCTCCCGGCCCGGTCAGTCGAGGCTATCGTAACGCAGCCGGGCGAGCGGGACGAGGGATCAGCCTCGCTTCAGGGAGAGCGGTGCTGGCGCCATTCGTCGTACTCGCGGTGTGCTTCCTCGGAAAGCGGATAGTACTTCCGCAGGTCTCCGCCAGCAGCGAGACGTTCCCGGGCGAACTCCTCCCATTCGGCGTGCTCGCGGGCATCGGCCAGGACGGCCTCGGCGAGCTTGCGGGGCACGACCACTGCGCCGTCGTCATCGGCGATGATGATGTCGCCGGGGAAGATCAGTCGTTCACCGCAGGCGATGGGGACATTGACTGCGAAGGGGAAGAGATCGGTTTGCGTGTGGAAGTTCGGGGTGACGCCGCGCAGCCAGAGGCCGAGGCCGAGGTGTTTGACGCGGGGAAAGTCGCGGATACAGCCGTCGACGACGACTCCGACGCCGCCTTTGGCTTTGAAGTAGGTCAGCATCATCTCACCGAAGACACCCGAACCGAGGTGACCGCGCGCGTCGACGACGACGACATCCCCCGGCTGAGCCTTGTAGAGGACGTGGCGGTGCAGCTGGCGCTCGACGTCCCCATACTCTTCGAGCCTATAGACGTCCTCGCGTTTTGGCATGAACTGCAAGGTGAGTGCCGGTCCGACCACTTTCATACCGGGGGAGTGGCTCACCAGGCCTCGGAGGTGGGAATCGCGGATGCCGAGCCGATAGAGCGCACCAGTCGCGGCAGCGCTGCTGACTTCAGCCAGAAGTGCCTCGATCAGCTCGCGCGG
>NZ_JBRBZA010000046.1:0-7813 GCF_053493975.1 Thermomicrobium sp. | reverse complement strand
CGCAGCGACGGGTCGCTCGCCGTGCGCCTGCGGCACACGGCGCTCCTGTGGTGCCCCGGCGACGGTACACCGACCGTCGACCTCGTGCGCGAGCGGGGGCAGCTCAGCGAGGACGAGCGCCGGGCCAACGCCTTCTTCCAGCGCTTCTACCAGGAAGCGGCGCGCGAACTCGCCGCCCTGGAAGCACGCGAACACACGGCCCAAGTGGTCGCACCCGGTGAACGGATCCGCCGCGAGCGACGCTTCCGCTGGTCCCCCGAAGACCAGCGCGACGCCAATCTCGGCCGCCGACTCCCCTACCTCGTCTGCTCGCCGACGATGGAGCTCGGCATCGACATCGCCGACCTCGACCTGGTTCACCTGCGCAATGTCCCGCCCACGCCCGCCAACTACGCCCAACGCAGCGGTCGAGCCGGCCGCCAGGGCCAGCCGGGGCTCATCCTCACCTTCTGCGGTGCGCTCCACGGCCACGACCAGTACTTCTTCCGGCATCGCGAGGAGATGGTCGCCGGTGCGGTCCGTGCCCCGCGGCTCGATCTGGCCAACGAGACGCTCTTGCGCACCCACATCCTGGCAGAGTGGCTCTCCGAAACCGGACTCGCGCTCCGCGACTCGGTCGAGTCGGTACTCGCGGTCGAGGACGAGCCGGACTATCCGCTCACGGCAGAGGCACGGGCGCAGCTGCAACTCACTCCGTCGCAACGCCGGCGCCTCGAAGAACGCCTCGAGCGCATCCTGACCCCCGCTGACCAGCGCGATCTGGCAGCGACCGGCTGGTACAGCCCGCAGTGGCTCGAGCGACTGCTCGAGACCGCCCCCGAGCGCTTCGACCGCGCCTTCGATCGCTGGCGGGAACTCTACCGGGCCGCGACCGACCAGCTCCAGAAAGCAATGCGGCTCCTGTACTCCCGCAATCTGGCCGATCAGGAAGAAGGCAAACGTCTCCAAAGCGAGGCGTTGCGGCAGCGCAACTTACTCCTCCAGATCGATATCGCTCGCGAAGAGAGCGACTTCTACCCCTACCGCTATCTGGCGACCGAGGAATTCCTGCCCGGTTACAACTTCCCGGCACTGCCGGTCCGCGCGTGGGTGCCACGCGGTGAGGGCGAGTTCATCGCCCGCCCGCGTCATCTGGCGGTCACCGAGTTCGCCCCCGGCACCACCGTCTACCATGAAGGAGCCAAATGGCAGTTCGCCAGCTTCTTCGTCCCCATCGGTGCGGGGTCGCTCCAGCAACGCGTGGTCACCCGCAAGCTCTGCCACCACTGCGCCGCCTGGAGCGAGCAGCACGAGGACTGTTGCCCCAACTGCGGCGTGGAACTGGCCGGAGCGAACGCTGAGATCGTCAAGTTCCTCGAGATGCCGAACGTCCGCCTCGAGCGGCGCGAGCGGATTACCTGCAACGAGGAGGAACGCCAGCTGCGTGGCTATGCCCGCCAGGTGGCTTTCCGCTTCGCGCCAGCCGAGAGCGGTGTCCGCTTCCTCGAGGCCGATGTGCGGACAGCGGACGGGCAGCCGCTCCTGGCACTCCGCTACGCACCGGCCGCGACGCTCCTCACCCTGAACCGTGGCTGGCGAGCCAGCCAGTCGCCCGACTTCCTCGTCGACCTCGCGACCGGCGAGGTGGTGAGCGAGGAAAAGCCCGGCAGCCCACGGGGCTCCTCCAAGGCAACCAAGCGTGATCTCGCCCGGCTCGCGCTGGCGGTCCAAGAGACGCGCAACCTCTTGCTCGTCCGGCTGCTCGACCCGGAACTGCGCGACGATCCGGTCCGCCGCACCACGCTCCGCGTCGCGCTCCACCGTGGGCTCGGCCAGGCGTTCCAGCTCGAGGAACTGGAGATCGGCACCGACGAAGTCGGGAGCGGCGAGCAACTCGCGCTCCTGTTCGTCGAGGAAGCCGAGGGTGGGCTCGGCGTGCTCCGCCGGCTGGTCGAGGAACCGAAGGCGCTCGCCCAGGTCGCCCGCGAGGCATTGCGTCTGTGCCACTTCGTACCCGAGACCGCGCGTCCAGACTGTGACGGTGCCTGCTCGGAGTGCTTGCTCACTTACAGCTCGGCACGCTTCGCGCGCTTTCTCGACCGCTTTGCCGTGCAAAGCCTTCTCGAGGCGCTCGCCGACTGTACGGTCGAGCAGCGCAGCGACGGCGTGCCGTACGAGGAGCGACTGGCCAAGCTGTTGGAACGCTGCGAGTCGTCGCTCGAGCGCGCGTTCCTCGCGGCCTTGGCGAGCCAGCGCCTCCGCTTGCCCGATGACGCGCAGACGCTCATCGAGGAACCGCGCTGCCGGGCCGACTTCTTCTACCTGCCGAACGTGCTGGTGTTCATCGACGGGCCGCACCACGATCGACCAGCGGTCGAGGCGCTCGACGAGCGCCAGCGGCGCGCGCTCATTGCCAACGGCTACCGCGTGATCGTTCTCCGCTACGACGAGCCCTGGCTGGAGCAGTTCCGCCGCTATCCGGAGGTATTCGGACCGATCAGTTCGTGAGGGGCAGCCACCTGACCCCTCCGACGCAGGGTCCCGCACCGCCCCCTCGCCTCCCGATCCCACCGCCGGCGTGCTACCCCGTCCTGAACGAGCGAGGCGCTGCCTCGCCCGCCGCGCCACCAGGCACGGCAAACTCGGTGGCAACCATCCCCCACCACCATTCCGCCCGACACCGTGGACCTCCGGCCACGCGGCCGGTGCCGGCCCTCGCGGGCCGGCGGCTCAGGCACCGTCCGACCCCTACCGAACGGGATACACGCACCGCCCATCCGTGCAGGCAGGCACCGCACCGGGGACAGGCCGCCCCACCTGTGTAGGGGCGACGCGCTGCGTCGCCCGCATGTTCGTGTAGGGGCGAGGCGCTGCCTCGCCCGCCGGGCCGCAGGCCCGGCAATGGCCGGTGGGAAATCGATCCGCAGCCATCGCACACCGCAGAACGGTCATCCTGGCACGCGTAGCCGGCCCCACCGGGCCGGCGGGTCAGGCACCGCCTGACCCCTACAGGATCGGGGTGTGCCGCCGGACGGTGGCGCCCAAATCACCGCCCGGCGAGGGGGTCTCCACGTGTGTAGGGGCGAGGCGCTGCCTCGCCCGCTGCGCCGGGAGGGGCGGGAAACACCGCGCGGCGCCCATCCGCGCGGCCGGTCATCTCCGCGACCCGGTACACATCACCCCACCACACGATTGCCGGCCCTCGCGGGCCGGCGGGTCAGGCACCGCCTGACCCCTACAGGACGGGGTTCACATACCACCGATCCGTGCAGGCATAGGCCACACCGTGGATGCATCGACCACCTCGTAGGGGCGAGGCGCTGCCTCGCCCGCCGCGCCACCAGGCGCGCCGACCTCCACCGGTATCGCCGGCCCCACGAGCCCGCTCCGACGCGCCTCGCGCGGGATCGCACACCGGCCGAGTCGGTCCCCCTACCGCTGGGGACCACGTCCGGCGCGTCGCTCCTCACCAGCTCCACCACCGGCTGCTTCGCGGACCCGCGCGCCGTGGTTGCCGCGCGCCACCTCGGGAACGGGCTTCTCCTCGTCGGTCGCTGTCTTCTCCTTCGCCGCCTCGGAGACCGCGCGACCGTGATTGTCTCGCGCGACCGCGCGCACCGCTTCGCCGTGATTCCCCTCACCGTCGTTCGACCGGGCGACCTCCGACACGGCCGCGCCGTGGTTGTCCCGCGCCACCTCCCGCACCGGCGGAGCAGTTTCGGTCGGCTCGGGCATCGGCGAGGGTTCCGCAGTCTCGGTCGGCTCAGCAGCTTCCACCGGATCCGGCGTCACCGTCGGCTCGCCGACCTCGGTCGGCTCAGCGGTCGGCGACAGGTCGGCCTCCGCTGACGGCTGCTCGGCCGCCTCGGCGACTGGGCTCGATCCGTTCTCGTCCAGCGCGCTGAGCAACGTTCCGGCACCATCGCTCGGCGTCGACTCGGTCGCACGCGCTGCCGGGGGAGCGTCTGTCGTCCCGTTCCCTTTCGGCTCGAGCACCTGACGCACCACCCGACCGAACCCTCCAGCCGACCCGGTCAGTCCCGCCGGCCCGGCCAGCGCCGGCATCGCCGCCAGCGCGAAGGCCAACACCGTCGCCGCGATCGCGAGCCGTCGGCCGAGCCAGGCCCGCCGGAGCCGACGCCGCCACGCTCGGGCCTCTCCCGCCCGCTCTGTCCGTGCTGCCATCGCTACCCCTCCTCGCGCGTCATCGCTCGAGAGGAGTGTTACGGCGTCCCGGCGCGACACGCCATGGTCGGATGCTCCTAGCCCGACCCGGTCAGGCCGATCCGCCCGCTGCGCGTGGCCCACCCACCGTGACCCGTTGGCCACCGGCGTCCCGAGCCGTGCGCCCGATCGCGCTGCACCGTATCCTCTTGACCAGCGACCACGCTGCCGCCATCCTGCTTCCAGATCGCGCGTGCCAGGGGGGTCGACGATGTCGGTCAAGCCAGGCTCGATCGTCCGCTTCCGTCACCGCCGCTGGGTCGTCCTCCCCAGCGATGACGAGGCGATCGTCCTCCTCCGCCCGCTCACGGGAACCAGCGAGGACGCCCTCCCCGTTCACCGACAGCTCGCCGACCTCCTCGCCTACTCGCTCCCCAGCGAGCGGCTGGAGGCCGACCGGTTCCCGCTCCCCGACCCCTGCCACCTCGCCGACGCCGAAGCCGTGCGCCTCCTCGGCCAAGCCGCTCGCTTGCTCCTCCGCGAGGGGGCTGCTCCCTTCCGCTCGCTCGGCCGGATCTCGGTCCGCCCCCGTCCCTACCAGCTCGTCCCCTTGCTCATGGCCCTCCGCCTCGATCCCGTCCGCCTCCTCATCGCCGACGACGTCGGTGTCGGCAAGACGATCGAGGCCGGTCTCATCGCCCGCGAACTCTGGGACACCGGCGAGATCCGCCGCCTCGCCGTCCTCTGCCCACCGCCGCTCACCGAGCAATGGGCGTGCGAGCTCCGCGAGAAGTTCCACCTCGACCCGGTCGTCCTCGCCCCACACAGCGTCGCCGCGCTCGAGCGTGCCCTCCCGCCCGGCCGCTCGCTCTTCCGCCACTACCCGGTCATCGTCGCCTCGATCGACTTCCTCAAGCTGCCGCGCAACCGCGAGCCCTTCCTCGCCGAGCCGCCCGATCTCGTCATCGTCGACGAGGCGCACGGCGTCGTCCCCGCCAGCACCGCCGAGCGCGACCCCCGCCACCTCCGCTACGAACTCGTCCAGGCACTCGCCCGCGACTCCCGTCGCCATCTCCTGCTGCTCACCGCCACGCCGCATTCAGGCGTCCAACGCGCCTTCCAGCGCCTGCTCGGCTTGCTCCACACCGACTTCGAGAACTGGGACCTCGATCAGCTCGACCGCGCCCGCAGCGAGCGCCTCGCTCGCCACGTCGTCCAGCGGACCCGCGCCGATATCCGCCGTCAGTGGCCGGAGGCCAGCCAGCCCTACCCCGAGCGCGACGCGATCGAGCGCACCTACGCCCTCTCCCAGGCCTACCGCGCGCTTTTCCAGGACACCTTCGACTTCTGCCGCCGATTGATCGAGGAGAGCCGGCGGCTTCCCGATCGCCAGCGCCGCTTCCAGTGGTGGGCCGCTCTCACCCTCCTCCGTTGCGTCATGTCCAGCCCCCGCGCCGGGGCCGAGTCGCTCGCCCGTCGCGAGGTTCTCCAAGCAGAAGAGCCCGAGGACCTCGCGCTCGCCGCCGAGACGAGCGAGAACGGCTACGAGCCAGCCGAGCTGCTCGGCCTGGAGCCGACCGAACTCCGCCCCAGCGACGAGATCCCCAGCCACCGCCTGGAACAGGCCACCACCCGTACCCTGGCGCCGAGCGAGGTCGCGCGCCGCCGCCTGCGCGAGCTGGCGCGCCAGGCCAGGGCGATCGAGGCCGATCCAGCCAGCGATACCAAGCTCCAGGCCTGCCTCGAAGCCGTCCGCGAACTCCTCGCCCACGGCTCCGCTCCCGTCATCTGGTGCGTCTTCGTCGACACCGCCGAATACGTCGCCGAGCGCCTCCGTCAGGCCCTCGAGCCGACCGACCCCGACCTCGTCGTCGAGTGCCTCACCGGGCGCATCGGCGACGAGGAACGACGCGAGCGCGTCCGGGCACTGCAGCTGGCCCCGCGCCGCATCCTGGTCGCCACCGACTGCCTGAGCGAAGGCGTCAACCTCCAGGAACTGTTCGATGCCGTCCTCCACTACGACCTGCCCTGGAACCCCAACCGCCTCGAGCAGCGCGAGGGCCGCGTCGACCGCTTCGGTCAGCCCCGCGCGCGCGTCACTGCCGTCCGCCTCTACGGGCGCGACAACCCGGTCGATGCCGAGGTGATCGATATCCTGATCCGCAAGGCCGACCAGATCCGCAAGCATCTCGGCATCCACGTCCCCGTCCCGGAAGACGAAGGCTGGCTCGCCGAGCTCCTCGTCCACCGCCTCTTCGAGAAACCGCGCCAGACTCAGCTCGCTCTCCCGCTCGGCCCCGACCCCACCGCACAGCTCCTCTCCCGCTGGAACGCCGACACCGAACGGGAAGAGCGGCGCCGCACCCGCTTCGCCCAGCACGCGCTCGACCCCCAGGCCGTCCTGCGCGAACTGGAAGCCTGCGACGCCGTGCTCGGCGACGAGCAGGCCGTCCGCGCCTTCGTCGCAGGCGCGAGCCAACGACTCGGTCTTCCGGTGGAACCGCAACCGGACGGCACCCTGGCACTCCGGACCAGCGTTCGCGACGCCGTACCGGAACCGATCCGCCTCCTCCTGCCGAGCGACCGGCGTCGGGCCTGGCAGCTGGCCTTCACCGTTCCCCACCCACCAGGCAGCGAGTGGGTGGGTCGCAACCACCCCTTCACCGTCGGGCTCGCCCGCTACCTCTTCGAACTCGCTTTCGAGCGTCCCGACACGACGGTCGTCGCCCGGACCGCCGTCCTGCGCAGCCGGCTGGTCAAGCAGGTCGTCGCGCTCCTCCTCCTGCGCACCCGCTTTCTCCTGCGCCGCCCGGATCGACCGGAGACGATTCTGGAGGAAATCCTGGTCACCGGGTGCGACCTCTTCGCCGAACACTGGCTCGCACCGGACGAGGCACGGCGTCTGCTCGACCAGGCGCTCCCGGAGGAGGACATCCCGCTGGCCGAGCGCCGCGACCTGGCCGCAGCGGCGCTCGAACCCTTAGCCGAGATCCTGGCCCGCACCGGCCCGAGCGGCCCGCTGGCCGAGCGACTGGTCCAGCGCGCCACCGAACTCGCCGCGGCTCACCGCCGGGTCTACGAGGCCGCTGGCGCCCGTCGGCGCGGGCTCTCGATCGAGCCGCTGTGGCCACCCGACCTCGTCGCCTACGTCGTCCTCCAGCCGAAACGGTGACCGAAGCCAGCCGACCCCGCCGCGGGAGGGCAACACCCCTACCGGGGTGCGGCGTGCCGCGTCCGCCGCGCTATCCGGCGCGCCAAACCCAGCGCACCATCCGGCATCCCCACGACGTTGTCAGGCACAACGGCCCCCTCGCCCCGCCGGCCAGTGCCGGCCGCGCCGGGCCGGCGGGTCAGGCACTGCGTGACCCCTACAGGACGGGGCGGTGCCGCCCCACCGTGGCGCCCCTGTGCCCGACCCGGGATGGGTCGTCCCGGCCTGTAGGGGCGAGGCGCTGCCTCGCCCGCCGCGCCACCCGGCGCGGGGAATGCCGTGGCACATGTCGGCCGACGGCGATGGGCATGGCAGATGGCCGACGGGCCCCGGTGGCGGTCTGCCGGCCCTGCCGGGCCGGCGGGTCAGGCACCGCCTGACCCCTACAACATGGGGATCACGCACCACCCCCTGACCGACCGATCCCACCGGTCGCTTGCTGCCCCACCGGTGTAGGGG
>NZ_JBRBZA010000045.1:0-43809 GCF_053493975.1 Thermomicrobium sp. | reverse complement strand
GTGCCCCCAGCGGGATTCGAACCCGCGATCTCCACCTTGAAAGGGTGGTGTCCTAGGCCTCTAGACGATGGGGGCCAGCGCCCACGCAATCTCTGCCAGTATAAACTTTCCCGGGTGATTGCGTCAAAGGTGCGACCTATAGGGACCTATAGAGGGGAACGGCCCATGGATCAGCCACATCCTGCACCCACGCCGATCGCGGTGGTGCGGGCCGAGCGGTTCGAAGCCGTCGTGAATCGGTCGGTCGCGTTCTGGGCTCGGCACTGGCTCGCTGGACTGAACCTGCTCGCTGGCGTGTTCGCATTCTTGCCGTTCCTCGCCCCCTGGCTCCTCGCCCACGGGTACACGACGTTGGCGAATGCCATCTACTTTGCGTACCGCTTCGTCTGCCACCAGAAGCCCGAGCGCAGTTTTTTCCTCTTCGGTCACCAAATGGCGTACTGCCAGCGCGACCTGGCTATTTACATGGGCGTGTTCGCGCTGGGAATGGTGTATGCGGTTGTCCGGCGCTGGCTCCGACCGCTTTCCTGGCGGGGTGCGCTCCTCTTGTCGCTGCCGATGGCGATCGATGGTCTGACGCAGCTCGTCGGTCTGCGCGAGAGTACGTGGCAGCTGCGGATCCTGACTGGCGTCTCGTTCGCGTTGGCGACCGTCTGGTTCGTGTACCCTCGGCTCGAGAGCGGTTTTGCTGAGGTTCGGGCAGTGCTCGCTGCCCGATCACTGCAGCTCGAGCGCGGAGCGAAGGGGTCCGGCTGTGGCCAGAGTACTGGCGAATAAACGGGTCGTCGTCGGTGTCACGGGCGGGATCGCTGCGTACAAGACGGTCGAGCTTGTCCGTCGCCTGATCCAGGGTGGCGCCATCGTCGATGTGGTGATGACGGAAGCTGCCACCGCGTTCGTCGGCTCCTTGACCTTCCAAGCGATCACGCGTCGCCCGGTACAAGTCACGACGGTCGGCGTGTGGGAAGGGGAACAAGCTGGACATGTCACGCTCGGTGCGGCTGCCGACGTCATGATCATCGCTCCGGCGACAGCTGATGCCCTGGCCAAGCTCGCGCACGGTCTTGCGGATGACGCTGTCACGCTGACCGCGCTCGCCTGCCCAGCACCGCTCATCGTCGCGCCGGCGATGGATCACTACATGTACCTGCATCCAGCAACGCAGGACAACCTGGAGCGCCTGCGGGAGCGTGGCATCACGGTGATCGGACCGTATCGTGGACCACTCGCCTCCGGGATGGTCGGGGAGGGTCGAATGGCCGAGCCCGCGGAGCTGTTCGGGGCCATTCGGACGGTGCTCGGTCGTGCCGGGCCCTTGGCTGGTCGCCGAGTGGTCGTGACTGCTGGTCCGACACGCGAAGCGATCGATCCAGTACGATTTTTGAGCAATCACTCGAGCGGCAAGATGGGTTATGCGTTGGCCGAGGTGGCACGCGACCGCGGGGCACGGACGACGTTGATCAGTGGTCCGACCTGTTTGCCTGCTCCATTCGGTGTTCGCTTCGTCCCTGTCGAGAGCGCGGCCGAGATGGCGGCAGCCGTCGAGGAAGCGATCAACGATGCGGACGTGCTGGTCATGTGTGCGGCCGTCGCTGACTTCCGCCCCCGTCACGTTTCTGCCGAAAAGATCAAGAAGCGTACGGCCTCGCTGTTGCTCGAGCTGGAGCCGACACCGGACATCTTGGCATCGCTCGTGCGTCCTGGACTCCTCAAGGTCGGGTTCGCAGCGGAAACAGAACGGCTCCTGGAGCATGGCCGCGAAAAGCTCGTTCAGAAAGGGATCGATCTGCTCGTCGTCAACGATGCACGACGGACGATGGGGGCAGAGACTGCGCGCGTCACGTTGTTGCGACCTGGTCGCGGACCCGAGGAGTTACCTGATCTTCCGAAGGAGGAAGTAGCGGAACGGATCTGGGATGCGATTCAGGAACTGCTCGCTGAAAGGGAGAGGACTGCACGGGGATGACTGGTCGGCCTCCACTGCGTGCCCGGCGTCTCCGACGGCGCGGGGCAGTCGCGGTGCAGTTCGCCAATTGGATTCCCGTCCTCGTCTCCGTGTACTGGTCGATCCTCGTCGCGCGCTGGTTTTTGTGGGTTCTGGCACACGCAGTCGGGGGGCAGTTCACGCAACTCCTGGTCATCCACCGATGGCTAGCTTGGCCCTTCACCGACCTTCCTGGTGCGTCTCGCTGGCCGTTGCTTGCCGACATCGTCGCTGTGGTTCTGAGTGGCGTGACTGCTCTCGGTCTTCTGGGCGTCGCGGCGGGATGGTGGCGGGAAACCGAGCGACACCGCGCATCCTGAGCCGCCTGTCCTGACATGGCGAGAGCACGAGGACTGCCAGCGCGAATCGCCGCGAACGCTGAGATCGAGCGTGGTAGACTGCTGGATAGACAATCGAGCGGGGAGGCCGGAGGGCTCGCGTGCGTGGCCAAAGGAGCAGTCGGATGGTGCGCAACCTCGTCCGTGGGGTTCTCAATCTGGTACTCGCCGCCGCAGCGACCTGGCTCGCCAACTATTTGGTCGAACGCCTCTTTGGTCCCGAAGAAGCGGTGAGCGAGCGTTCCTGAACGACAGTGGATTGAGCATCTGAGCGACGGGTATGGGGAGGGTCGAGCGTGGAGATAACGCGTCGTGAGGTCGAAGGCTTGGGGGCACTGCGCAGCGACGAATGGCCGATCATCAGTCTCTATTTGCGAGTCGATAAAGAGCATATCACGGACGATCACTATTCGATTCGGCTGAAAAACTTGCTCAAGGAGTTGGAGCGAGCGCGCGAACAGATCGGACTGAACCGAGCGCAGTCCCAAGCGGTCGACGAGGACGTCGAACGGATCCGCGCCTTCTTCCGCGATCACGGAGACGAGTTCGGTCAGGGAGTAGCCCTTTTCGCGAGTAGCCGGGCTGGCCTTTGGCGCGTCTATCATGTGCCGCGCGAGGTCGGTAATGAAGCCGATCTCGATTTCCGGCCTGTCATCGGGCGCCTGGTGCGCGTGGTCGAGTTGTTCGAGCCGGTCTGTACGTGTGTGATTTCGCGAGACCGGGCAAGGATCTTCCGCGGCCATTTGGTGAGCTTCCAAGAGGTGGCCGTGCGACTGGACGAGGAAGTCCCCGGCCAGCATGGGCAGGGAGGCTGGTCGCAGGCACGTTTTGCCCGCCACATCGAGGATCATGTGCGCCAGCATTTCCAGCGAGTCGGGCAAGTGCTGTTCCAGCTCTTCGAGCAAGATCCGTTCCGCTTCCTCGTGGTCGCTGGTCCCGACGAGGTGGTCGCGGACTTCGTGGATGGGTTGCATCCGTACTTGCGCGAGCGCTATGTCGGATCCTTCAACAGTTTGATGGAGGCGACAGCCAAGGAGATCCGCGAGGAGACCAAGCGCATCGTGACCGCGTGGCAGGAGCAGGAGCGGCGACGCTATGTCGACTTAGTGCTGGAGGAGGCACTCAGTCAAGACATGGCGGTGGTCGGATTAGAGCGCGTCGTCGAAGTGGTGCAGATGCAGAATGTCAACAGCCTCGTCGTCGATGACCAGCTGAGTGCGCCGGGGCGATACTGCTTGCGCTGCGGTGCCCTGCAACCGATCGGCAGTGAGGCGAGCGAGTGCGTGTTCTGTGGCGGCTTGACGCGCCTGCGCGAGAACATCGTGCCGGAAGTCTACGCCGAGGCTTATCGGCAGAATGCGAATCTCGTCTTTCTCAATGAGCGGGATTTGCGCGCGCGACTGGAGCCGTTTGGCAGCATCGGGGCGATCCTACGTTATCGAATCGGGGCGCCGGCGACCTCATGAAGGCGTTTCCGACGCTCGCGCTCATCGTCAACAGCGGCGCTGGGCGGGTGCGCCCGTCGAGCGTGGCGCGCGTTCGGGAGGAACTGACCAGGCGCTTCCGGGTCACTGTCCATGTCGGCGCTTCACCCGATGAGGTGGCGAGGCTGGCACGCCAGGCGGCTCGCGAAGCTGAAGTGGTCGTGGCATTCGGTGGGGATGGTACAGCGAGCCGCGTGGCTGCTGGTGTGGTCGGTAGTGACGCGGTCTTCAGTGCACTGCCCGGAGGCTCCACCAATCACGTTACACGTTTGCTGGGTTTCCCGGATGATCCAGTGCGGGCGGCGCGCCTCCTCGCCGGCCCAGTCCGCTTCCGCTTTCTCGACGTTGGTCGCGTGGACGCAGAGCGAGTCCTCCTGTTCCTGGGCGGTACGGGTATCGATGGGGCGATCGTCCGCGATGCGCCTCCGTCCGCCAAGCGTTTCTTCGCGTGGCGAACCTATCTCCTCCCGGGACTCCGCCATCTGCTGGACGGCCCCTGGCCTTTTACAGTCGAGATCGATGGGATCCAGCACGTGGTGAGCGCGCGCAGCGTGCTTCTGGCCAACGGCTCGTTTCTCGTTCATCCGTATTTCCGTCTCGGACCAGCGATCGATCCCAGCGATGGAGTGCTGGACGTACTCATCTTGCAGCCGCCGCATCTCGTGGGTTGGCTGGAGCTGTTCGCCTGGACCGCGCTCGGTCGCTTGTGGCGCTCGCGCTACGTCTCCTCGTACCGTGGGACACGGGTGGTCGTGCGAGCAGCGACACCGGTCCCGGCCGAGATCGATGGGGACAATTGGATCGGCATCACCGAGCTCGCTGTCACGGTCGAGCCCCGAGCTCTGCGCACCCTGGTTCCCGCGTTCGTCCGCGGTGTCGGCGAGTGAAAGCTCGTCGGGCCGTTCTCGATCACGGGTAGCTGGCGGTGGCGTCCCAACGTTGACCCAGCGGCCCGCGATCCTGGCCGTCGACGATGATCCGCACGAGTGGTGCATTACCCGAGCTGACCGTCATCGTCTTGCCGCGGAAACGCCGTCGGTCTCCCTCATTCAGCACTTCAGCGAGCACCGTGCGGCCATCGACGGTCACCTGAACCCAGACCCGACCCGTGGTCACGATCTCGAAGGTGTGCTCGGTCGTCGCCGGTCCGGCAGGGGTTGGTGTTCCTGTCGTTCCTGATGTGGGGGAAAGCTCCGGTTTCGCTTCGGTGGAGGACGCCGGGGCAGGGTAGGCTGTTGCATTCGCCGGGCTGCTCACCGGTACCGTGCCTGGTGGCACAGTGGGGACGGTCGCGGCATTCGCTACCGGCGCGGTTTGTGCTCCGGTCATCGTTGGCCCGCCTGCCTCGGTGCTGGTCAGGACGCTGCTCGTCGCCGGTGTCGGCAGCGTCTCGCGGGGAACCAGGTAGGTCGTGTAGACGAGTGCGAAGACGATCGCGGAGATCGCGAGCATGAAGACGATCACAGCGAAGTTCGGTGCCCAGTGCATGAGTGGTTCTCGGACAGGCTGTACCGAGGGGACGACGCGGAATCCCATGCTGCGCTGACCGTGCGCTTCCTCGAACTTGGCGAGGACTGTGACCGGATCGAGACCCAAGTACTGGGCGTACAGGCGAACGATGCCGCGTGCGTAGGTCAGGGGTGGGAGCTGCTCGAACGCTTCCTGTTCCAGCGCAGCGAGATAACGGCGGTTGATGCGGGTCGCACGCTCGGCGTCGAGGAGCGTCACGCCGCGGTACGCGCGTGCGTTCCGCAATAATTCCCCGAACTCACTCATGCCGTGCCCCCTCAGGAGCTCGCTCGGCGCCGGCGTTCCTGCTGACGCATGCTCAGAAGCTGGCGCAGCAACTCGTCGACCAAGGGCGTCGGCTGGCCATGGTGGGAAATATCGGCTTGCTGGAGCCACCAATCATCGGTCGGTAACCACCAGGAACCCAGTGTCCCGTGGCAGCCCAACGTCTCCGCAGCGACGAGCGTTCGTTCGGGAAAGGCATAGCGATTGGCGCACCAGCCGTGACGTCCATCTCCTACTGGCCGAAAATCGCGACAAGTGCGGCAAATGCGCGGGAGCGCAGCGAGCGAGGCATGGGCCGCGGGCTGCACGTCGTCGAGCCGTGGTTCGATGAGGAGCGATGGTTCGGTCGGTTCTCGGCCTGCATGCTCTTCGATAGTCGGGAACGGTTCCGTCTCACCACTCTGACCGTTCGCTCGGTAGCTTTCGGTCGCTGGCTTGGAATGGTGATGGTGCACTGAGCGAGCGGCTGCAGGGGAAACAGAGGAGGGACTGACCGGAGTGGCCTCGGGGTGGAGGGCAGGGTTCGGAGAATCTGCCCGTTCAGCCCACGAGCCGGCGATCACCGACAGGGCAGGGCGGCTATCGGACTCGCGCGGCTCCCAGAGGTCCTGATCCCAGTTGGTGCGGCAGGCGAGTTCACCGCGCCGGACGAAGACGACGTCCTGGAGGCCTTGCCGCTGGGGGTGGCGACACCAGCCGGATCCAGCGAGCCCACCCTCTTCGAAGTAGCGGCACGTCCCGCAGCGTCGCTGCATCAGCGATACCCCTCTCTCAGCGCCGGAAACCAAGCGCGAGGTCGCGAGCCCCGCGCGACGGCCGTTCGCCTGATCGAGCGCCACCCGCGCACTATCCTAGCACACGGTCTCGCCGAGTGCGGCCCGTCGCTCGAGCATCCTGCTCGGGCGGTATAATGACAGACTGTACGAGACACGGGCGCAAAACGCCTGTGGAGGGAGATCCATGCAGCTCATTCAGCTCCAGCCAGCCCCCGCTTCGGTCGGCGATGCGGTTCCGGGGGTCAAGCGCTTCCACATCTGGACGATCGGTTGCCAGATGAACGAAGCGGAGTCAGCCAAGGCCGCTGCACTCTTGCGGCAAGCTGGGTACGTCCCAGCGGTGCGAGAGTGGGACGCAGATATCGTCATCGTCAATACCTGTGTGGTGCGACAACAGGCTGAAGACAAGGCCCTCGGGTATATCGGAGCCCTGGCACGCCTCAAGCGGCGCCGACCAGATGTCCGGATCGCGGTGACGGGCTGTCTCGTCACCGGTCAGGAGCGCCGGCTCGCCGAGCGATTCCCGTGGGTCGATCTGTGGTATGGGCCTTCGGAGTTCGAGCGCCTCGTTTCCTTGGTGCCAGAACTCGCTGACGTCGACATCGATCTCGTCGAGTTACCGCATTACTACGACGAGGGCCAGACTGACCCGGAAGTGACGGCCTTCGTGCCAGTCATCTACGGGTGCAATTTCGTCTGCTCCTACTGCATCGTCCCGTACCGGCGCGGTCGCGAGCGCAGTCGCCCTGTCGAGCAGGTGGTGGCGGAAGTGGAAAAGCTCGCCGCACGTGGTGTACGGGAAGTGACCTTGCTCGGACAAACCGTCAACGCGTACGGGCATGATTTGCCTGGCCAGCCGGACCTGGCTGACTTGCTCGCGCGCGTGCACGACGTGCCGGGGATCGAGCGGATTCGTTTCCTCACCTCGCACCCCAAATACTTCAGTGACAAGCTCATTCGTGCGGTTGCGGATCTTCCCAAAGTCTGCGAGCACGTCAATTTGCCGGTGCAATCAGGCGATAACGAGGTACTGCGCCGCATGCGGCGTCACTACACTGTGGAGGAGTACCGCGAACGGATCGCGCGGATCCGCGAACTGATTCCGGACGTCACGCTCTCGACCGATATCATCGTTGGATTTCCGGGCGAGACGGAGGAGCAGTTCCTGAACACCTATCGGTTGCTCGAAGAGATCCGGTTCGACAAGGTGCATGTCGCGATGTACTCGCCACGTCCAGGAACCTTGTCGGCGCGTTGGCCCGACGATGTGCCCCGCGAGGAGAAGCGGCGGCGTCACCGAGCTATCGAGCAACTTCAGGAACGGATCGCTCGGGAACGAAACGAGCGGTATGTAGGGCGAACGGTGGAGATCCTCGTCGATGGGCTGGCGCGTGGTCGCTGGCGCGGTCGAACCCGAGGAAACACGCTCGTCTTCTTCGAGGCTCCCGGCGACCGGCGTGGGCGCTTCGTGAAGGTTCGCGTCACCCACGCGAGCCCATGGTACCTCCTCGGGGAACCGGTCACCGTCGAAGCAGCCGAGCCAGCCATATTGACGCGATAGTGCGGACGGAGGCGGAGTACGACGATGTCGATGCTGACCAATCAGGGTAGTCATGAGCGACGACTGCTGTTCCGCTTGACACAGGCCGCCAAGCAGGCGGCCTTTCAAGGCAACTGGGAACGCGCGGTCCAGCTCAATCAACGGATCACTGAGTTGTCCCCGCGCGATGTCGCTGCCTGGAATCGTTTGGGGCACGCCTTGGCCGAACTCGGTCGCGTGGCCGATGCGCGGGCCGCGTATCAGCGAGCACTGGAGATCGAGCCGGGCAATGCGATCGCGCAGCGCAACGTGACCCGGTTGGAGTGGTTGGTGAGCCAGACGAGCGGTGGCACGATTCCGGTGCCGGTGAGGCGACCAGCACCGCGCGCGGACGTGTTCATGGAGGAGATGGGTCGAACTTACGTTACGGACTTGCTGCGACCTGCCGCACCCGCCGTGCTCGCACAGCTCTTCCCTGGGCAAGAGGTCTTCCTGGATATCCGAGATGATGCCGTCATCGTTCTCGATGCTGACGGCACTCGCCTCGGACAACTCGAGGGACGCCTTGCGCGTCGCGTGGCCCGGCTCACCCGCGAGGGGAACCGATACCGCGCGTTCGTTGTCCAGCTCACTGGCGATACGTTGCGGGTGATTCTCCGGGAAGTCTTCCGTGCGCCGCACCTGTTGGATACACCGTCTTTCCCGCCCCAGCCGAAGATCGCTCCGCCGCGGCCATACCTTCCGGAAACCTTTGCCCGAGGAGAAGAGATCATCGAAGAAGAGGAATTCTTCCCAGAAGAGGAAGAAGCCGAGGTGCTGGAGGTCGAAGAGGAGGAGATCGTCGAGAGCGACGAGGAGATCACCGAAGAGCCGCTCAGTGCGGTCGACGAGGATGCGCTCGTCGTGGAGTTCGACATCGACGAGACGATCAGCGAGTGAGGACGTTGCCGCAGACCAGCGAGCCCTCGTTCCCCACGAAGGGACGAGGGCTTTTCTCACCGGCTCTACCGCAGGACGATCGTCAGCAACAGGAGCAAGCCGAGCAGCAGAGCGGTGACCCAAAGGAGACGCCTCAGATCAGCTTTGATCAGCGCATACTCTTCGTCGACTCGTCCCCATGGGCTGATGATCTCTTGAGGTTGCGTCGATGACCGGCTTCCGGAGGGTGTGGCCGGAGAAGGCGAGACGGAACGAGCCGGGACAGGGGTGTTGTTTGCCCGAGCGGTCCGTTTGGTCGTCTTGCGGCGTGCCTTCGTCGTGTTCACCCGTCCCATGCCGTTCTACCTTCCCGCTTCTCCGGGCAGTATAGCACGCCGTCATGTGAGCGCGCGGCGGACTTCGACCAACATGCCCCGCTCGAGGTGCCAGGTTGCCGCAGCATTGCCGTCGCGGACGGCGATTTCCAAGCCACCGTGGCTGCCGAAATAAGCGAGCGGCATGCCAGGGGCGACATCGGCGAAGGTGCGCACGATACCGAGCAACTCCAGCTGACCGCAGCGAATAGAGAGCGTTTCCGGTTCGCCAGGAAGCTGCTCGCGCCGGATCAAGGTGCGGCAATTCCCGAAACGATCGATCGAAACGATGGGCCCGACGACGCTTCCTCCGCCCGCGATGACTGAGTGGATCGGGAGTTTCACCAAGGAAGCTGGGTCGAGCGGCGTACCGACTTCCGCCGGAGCTCTCCCGCTGGCGAGCAGACCACAGATCGGACCGAAAATGTCTCGTCCATGGAAGGTCGGTGAAACCGGGTGCCGGAACCACTCTGATCGATCGAGCGACCAAGCAGCGACCTGTTGCACCTCTGCGAGGACGAAGGTCGCAAGTCCGTTGTCTGGCAGGACGAAGGCATGCCCATCCGCCAGAATCAAAACAGCGCGCCGCTCGCTACCCACCCCAGGATCGACCACAGCCAGATGGATCGTGCCGACAGGAAAGGCCCGCCAGGCGGTTGCGAGTTGGAACGCTCCCTCGAGGATGTCTTGGGCTGCTACCTCGTGCGTGACATCGATGATCGTGCTTGTGGGCGCTCGTTCGAGGATCACTCCCTTGACCTGTGCCACATAGCTGTCACGCACGCCATAGTCACTGGTAAACGTCACGATCCCGGAAGGCCGCCATGTGGTCAGCATCGTCGGATCCCTTCACCAGGCGAGTGCATAGGCGTCGCTACGCGGATCGGCAGCAGCTTCGACGACACGCTCAGCACCACGCCAGTGAATCCCCTGGCAGGAACCGATCGGACCCCACCGGGCAAGCCGTTCGACACGATGGCCGCGTGCTTGGAGACCCTCGATCGTGGCGTTGGGGAGTCTCCCCTCGACTTGGACGAGGTCGAGAGAGCTGTGCGGCCAATTGGACTCGTGCCCCGGACCGCGATGTCGCCAGCGCGGCAATTCGATAGCTGTCTGGAGATCGAAACCGTATTCGAGCCAATGCACGAGAACATGCGCCAGGATCTGCACTTGAGCATCGCTCCCCGGGGTTCCGAGACTGAGCCGTTCTCCTGGTCTGGTGAGCAAGACCGGGCTGAGCGTGTGACGAACGCGCTTCCCCGGCTGGAGCTGGTTCGGGTGATTCTGCTCCAAGTGCCAGTAGGTCATGCGATTGTTCAGCAAGATGCCGGTATCGCCGGCGATGAACGCGGAACCGAATGCCATATTGAGGCTGGCGGTTACGACGACGAGATTACCCTCGCGATCTGTGACCGAGAACGAGGTCGTGTGGTCCTCGCGGACAGGTCGAGTCGGGAGCACCGGCCTCGCTCGCGTGAGATCGATCGCCGCCGCGAGCCGCTGCAGTCGCTCAGGGTCGAGGATGTCGGGCGGGAGAGGACCAACGAAATGGGGATCGCCGGTGAAGCGCTCACGATCCAGGAAGGCGAATTTCTTGGCTTCGATCATCACGTGCAGAAGTTCGGGCGAAAGCGGGCGCCACCTGGCGAGTGGAAAGTACTGCAAGATACCGAGCATCTCGAGCAGTGTATGAGCACTGGAATTCGGTGGTGGAACCCAGATGGTCCAGTCTCGGTACGCGAGCTGGAGTGGCTCGACGATCGCTGCTCGAGCCAGCCGAAGACTGTCGCGTGTCAACAGCCCACCAGCTGCCAGGACAGCGCGCGTCAAGCGCTCGGCGAGATCACCTTCGTACAAGGTGTTCACGCCCTCCGCCGCGACCGCTTCCAGCGTGCGAGCGAGATCCGGTTGACGGAGCACATCGCCCGGGCGAGGTGGCGAACCAGTTGGGAGGAAGGTCCGAGCCGTCTCGGGATAGCTGGCGAGAACATCAGCGTAGGTCTCGATGTAGGCCGCAAGATTATGGCTGACTGGGAAGCCGTCGCGGGCTAGTTCGATCGCCGGCGCGAGGGTCACCGAGAGCGGGAGCCGGCCCCAGCGTTGGACCAGCAACTCCCAAGCGCGGGCGGCAGCCGGAACGGAAGCAGCGAGTGGACCGCGTTCCGGAATGCCATCTCGGAAGCGCTCCGGAGTCGCATCGAGCGGTGCCGGCCCTGTACCGTTTACCGCCCAGACGGTCGAAGTCGCTGCCTCGTAGACGAGGGCGAAGAGATCACCGCCGATACCGGACATGTGTGGCTCGACTGCGTTCAACGCCGCGGCGACAGCGACAGCGGCGTCGGCGGCAGTGCCGCCGTGCTCCAGCACGCGGGCACCTGCCCAAGAGGCGAGGGAATGACCACTCGAGACGGCCCAAGAACGGCCCATCAGAAGCGGGCGACCGGCACGCTCGGCGAAGGGAGAGATCGGTCGTGCTGTCATGAGCTGCCCTCCATGGGAGGCCCGGGACATTGCTCGGTTCGTTTCGCTCGCTCCAGAGCTGCACGGTAAGCCTCGGGAGTGTTGGCATTGGCGAACGACAACAGCTCTGGGTCGATGGTGCGGAGGTGGCTCTCTGGGACGGGGACGACGCGAACCTCAGCGAAAAAGCTCACGATCTTGAGGCTTCCGGCCGCGAGCTGTCGCTCGATCGCGCCCAGGCAGCGCTTCGAATAGATGGCGTGGAGTGTCTCATACGTCAGGGCTCCTCCTTGGCCAGTCCGTTCTGCCCTGGTCGGCACGAGCACGTCGTAGTCGCGCGGCATAGCGAACAAGGCAGCCAGAAGCTCTGGAGAAACGAAGGGAAGGTCGCAGGAGAGCACGAGGCAATACTCATGGCGAGCGGCGAGCAGTGCCGAATAGATTCCACCGAGCGGTCCGCTTCCCGGGATACGATCGGGTACGATCGGGACGCCGAACTGGGCGTACGCTGGGCGATCGCTCGCGACGACGAATACGTCGTCGGTTAGGTGTCGAACGCGGCGCAAGACGCGAGCGAGGAGCGGCTCGCCACAAAAGTCCAGTAGTGCCTTGTCGCGCCCCATGCGTCGGCTCTGGCCGCCAGCGAGCACAGCGATACTGGTTTCCATCGATACCCCCATCGGAGTGTAACGTGATCGCCGCGCGACGACGAGTTTCCGTCTGCTCGCCGAGTGAGCGACTTCCCAGCAGCCAGCAAAGGGATACTCCTCGGGGCATCACGGGCGGGATCGCGTGGGGGGCTGTAGGAGTGCTCTTCGGCGACCAGGTGCGACGCCGGTTCGGGACGGCTTCGTGCGCGGCAAATGGGTGAGATTCCCGACGCGAACGCGTCGGATCTGGTGCCTCGGGAAGCGATGCGCTATAATCTGGCTAGAAACCCCTGAGCAGGAAGGCGAGGACCCCGAAATGCACGGTGGTCCGCCAACCGAAGAGTGGTCGAGGGCACTGGGAAGCTAGCCTGGTGCCCTGTGTGTTCATGGTCGGTCAGGCGCGACAGGATGGACCGGAAGGGGGCTGGATCATGAATTCGAGCCTCATCGGAAAGATCGAGAAGGCACGCCGCTATGCTGCGGAACCGGAACGGGTCCAGGTGCAGTCGCTGCACGTCCGGTTCCGCGGTGAGCACGATGTGTACGACGTCCATTTTGCGGACGGGAATTGGAGTTGCACGTGCCATTCCTTCGAGGCACTCGGCCTCGGCACGTGCAGTCACATCATGGCCCTCGAACGTTTGCTGGGGCCGATCGCTCCACAAGTAATTGGGCAGGCCGAGCGGGTGAGCTAGCATCGAACTGGCCGGACTCGACGCGGATCGTCGCGCTCGAGCCACATACCGGTCAAAGGTGCGCTTGGGTGCGGGTGCGATCGGCAGATAACTGGTACTCAGTGAGCCGGAGGCGGTCTGTTCGCTCCTGAAGCGGCGACTGACGTACTCGACTCACCTTGTCGAACGCGGTGCGACGCAGTAGCCCGAACTCGGCGTCGAGTAATCCGGTCGCGGAACGTTCCCCGACGCGAGCACTCACCGACCATCGAGGTGTCCGTGCGCTTCCGCTCGAAGAGGAGAACAGACGATGACTTTTGACGTCACGTGGTACGCTCAGTCGGCCTTCCGAATCGACGTTGCTGGGCTACGTCTCTATCATGACCCTTTCCGGATTCCGGACGGTGAGCCAACTGCCGATGTCATTTTGATCAGTCATGAGCACTTCGATCACTGCTCACCGGCCGATATCGCGAGGATCCGCGACGTTCACAAAACGTTCGTTGTGGCGAACCCCACAGCGGCGAATACTCGCGAACTCGTACCCCCCGTTCACGTGATCAGACCGGGCGATGAGGTACAACACGGTCGCTTGTCGATTCGGGCGGTGCCAGCCTATAACGTGAACAAGTTTCGTAGCCCCGGTGTGCCATTCCATCCTCGAGAACGAGAGCATGTCGGGTTCATTTGTCGAGCTGAGGATGTCACCTGGTATTTCGCTGGTGACACCGATGCCATACCAGAGATGGCGCAGTTCGGTCCGGTCGATTACGCCTTTCTCCCGGTCAGCGGAACCTACGTCATGACGGCAGAAGAGGCTGCCGAGGCGGTCCGCATGCTTCGACCTCGTGTCGTGATCCCTATGCATTATGGAACTATCGTGGGGTCGGTGGAGGATGCCCGACGTTTGGCTGCGCTCGTCGGTGATGTCGCGGAGGTCAGGATCTTGGAACCCCGCGGACGCCCGAGCTGAGTGATCAGTTGGTCACGGTCAGGAGTGCTGCGAAGCGCTCGAGTGTCAACCCCCTCGAGACGCGGAGGCGAGGTCGAGCGAGCAGGTCATCGTTCGCACCCGCTCGGTCTCGCTCGTTCATGACCGCCAAGCGGTACGCCACCGCAGTCGCTGCTGCCCTCGCGCGCTGAGCGACCTCACAACCTGGGTACGCGAAGCACCGCATGACCGAGTGCTGCGGAAAGTGTCGTCGCGCACTCAGCCGCGTCTGCCGCTGTTGCGCATCGGACACCTGGGTCAAATCGACACAGTGGAGCGTCTGAGCGTCGAGTTCGATCGCCCCGGAGCGCTCGAGTTCGCGAACCATCACCTCGGTGAACACGCGCGGCGAGTCGAGCAATCCAGTGATCACGAAGACCGTGGCATGGAAAGTTCTCCCGGCTCAGGACCGGCTATGCCTGCTCGGAGACGTCACGGTAGCCGTCGCCGAACGTGAGAACGATCGGCTCGGCCGAGCGGGTCGCTCACCCCGTCTGATCGCTCTACGGCCGGAGAGCGGGATGGGCGTGTAGCCTCGGCTGTTGACCCCGTGCATCTGTGCTGCGGACGCGGACGGTTCGAGCGAGAGGCTCCGACCCAAAGTGCCATCCCGGCAGCGCGCGGACGAATCGAGCGATACGTGAGCATCGGAACGGGTTTACGATCGGGTTCCGGTTGTCGAGTGTCTGCAGCCGGCGTCGAGTCCCGAGTCGGTCCGGTCCGATCCTGGACGAACTCGACCGAGTGGTGCTCGGAATCGGTGAAGTGGGATCCGGGTGGGTCGCTTGCAATTTCTCTTGGATTGCCAATCAGATGCCAGGAACCGGCGAGCGAACGCTCGGGCCGCTCGTCGCTCGGCACAGCGCGGAGATCCGTCGTCATGAATGGCTGCGGATAGGAAACGACGCGGGGAGCTTGTGGCGGCTGCTCGGGGAAGCCGCTAGGCGAGGATGCAGAAGCTCTGCTTTTGCGAGCTGTCTTGCTGCGAGCAAGATGAGCGAAAGCCGAAGTGGTGGCCAACCCGTACCGGAATCGTTCTCCTGTAGGAGCCGAGCAGAACTCGAGCAAAGACGCGCTCTGCCGGCACCTTCGGCCGTATAATCGCCGCGCTGGCTGGCATGAGGGATGGAGTGGGAGACGATGCGGGTCAGTGGAGGTGAAGCGGTCGTCCGCACGCTCGAGCGGCTCGGCGTGGAGGTCGTTTTCGGCATTCCGGGTGTTCATACATTGGCGATTTACGATGCGCTGTATTCGTCGCCCATGCGCCATGTGCTCGCGCGGCACGAGCAGGGTGCGGGCTTCATGGCCGATGGGTACGCGCGCGTTTCGGGGAAGCCCGGTGTGGCCATCGTCATTACCGGGCCGGGCGTGACGAACATCGCGACAGCGATCGGCGAAGCGTATGCCGATTCCTCCCCAGTCGTCGTCATTGCGTCGAATGTCGAGCAAGCCTGGCAGGGGCAAATGCTCGGCCACCTGCACGACTGCAAGGATCAGCTCGGCATCATGCGTGCGGTCACGAAATGGGCAGATCGTGCGCGCTCAGTGGAGGATGTTCCCCGACTCCTCCAGACGGCCTTCGCGGAAGCGATCGGTGGGCGACGGCGCCCGACGCATCTGGAGGTTCCCTTGGATGTTCTCCATGGTTGTGGCGAGATCGATTTGGCTGAACTCGCATCGCTGGCGATGGAGCGCCCCCAACCGAGGCGGTCGGCAATCGAGTTAGCTGCTCGCATGATCGAGGAAGCGGAGCGCGTGGTTCTCTACTGTGGTGGGGGCGCGGTCGCCAGTGGCGCAACGGCTGAACTCGTTGCGCTGGCTGAACGCTTGGGAGCGGCAGTCGTCACCTCCTTGCAGGGAAAGGGGGCGATTGCCGAGGATCATCCGCGTTGTCTGGGGAATCTCTGGGAACCCGAAAACGCGGTCGAGCGTGTGTTGCGGGAATCGGATCTGGTCATCGTGATCGGATCCAAGCTGGGTGCACAAGATACGGCGAATGGGCGTTTGCCACTGCCGGACCGGCGCATCCGGATCGATATCGATGCTCAGGAGATCTTGCGCAACTATCCGCCGACGCTCCCGATCGTCGCTGATGCACGCGAAACGGTGCGAGCCCTGTTGAGCGAGCTCGCGGTACGCGGCATCTCCAAACAGGGATGGCCGGTCGACGTCTTGCAGGCGACCAAGCGTGAGGCGCTCGCGAACGCCTGGGGAGCAGGTCAGGCTGAATGGCTGAAAGCCATCCGTGCGGCGCTACCGCGGGATGGCATTCTGGTCAACGACATGACGATGATGGCTTATGTTGGTAACCGGCACTATCCGGTCTACGAGCCAGGAACGTATCTGTTCCCGACCGGTTACGGCACGCTCGGTTTCGCGCTGCCAGCGGCCATCGGGGCGAAGATCGCGCGTCCTGACGCTGCGGTCGTCGCGCTCGTCGGCGATGGCGGGTACCAGTTCACCATGCAAGAACTCGCCACAGCAGTCCAATTCCGGATCGGTATCCCGATCGTTCTCTTCAACGATGCGAGCTACACGGCGGTCAAGGACGAACAAGCACGTTCATTCGGAGGGCGCTTCATCGCGGTGGACTTGGTCAATCCGGACTTCCAGCAGCTGGCGGCTGCGTATGGCGTTCCGAGTGAGTACGTGACCAGTCCCCAGGCGCTCGAGGCAGCCATCGTGCGGGCACTGGAACGCGATTTTCCGACCTTGATCGAAGTACCCATCGAATTTCCACTCGGTGCGTGAAGGATGTACCGTGTCCGGCTGAACACCGCGAGGAGCGCGAATCCGGGAAGGGAACGATCCGGTTGACACGAGGAGGAGCGTGCGCTAGGCTAGAAGGCGAGAACAGGAGGCCGGGCAGCTCATGAATTGCCCAGCGTCGCTGACACTCGCGACCCTCTCGATCATTATCGCGATTATTCGGCCCCGCGTGGCGGGGCGTGCGGCGTTGGGGAGGAGCGTAGCTGGTCAGGCCTGAAACGATAACCAGTGGATGACGATGAGGCGGCCTCCCCGACGCGGGGAGGCCGCCGAACGTTTCGGAGAAGGATGGAGGGAGCGGATGGGCGAGAACGGCGAACGACGAGTGGTGATCTACGATACGACGTTGCGGGATGGGACGCAGGGATCCGGTGTCTCGTTGACGACGGAAGACAAGTTGAAGATCGCCCGGGCATTGGACGAACTGGGTGTGGCCTATATCGAAGGCGGCTGGCCAGGCTCGAACCCGAAGGACATGGCGTTTTTCGAGCGTGCCCGACACCTCCAGTGGAGACATGCTAGGATCGCTGCCTTCGGAAGCACACGCCGAGCTGGCGGAACGGTCGAAGAGGACGTCAACTTGCGTCTCCTGTTGGAAGCGGAGACACCGACGGTGACGATCGTCGGCAAAGCCTCACCGTTTCAAGTGCGCGTGATCCTCGGCACGAGCCTCGAAGAGAATCTCCGGATGGTTGCAGAATCGATCGCTTTTCTCAAGGCGGCCGGACGCGAAGTCTTCTTCGATGCCGAGCACTTCTTCGACGGCTATGCGGAGGATCCGGACTACGCGCTCGCCGTTCTTCGGGCCGCCTGCGATGCGGGCGCGGACGCGGTGGTGCTGTGCGACACCAACGGTGGGACACTGACCGACCCGCTCGTGCGAGCAGTGCGCCATGCGCTCTCCTCGGTCTCCTGTACTGTGGGCATTCACACCCACAACGACTGCGAACTGGCTGTCGCCAACTCGATCGCCGCAGTTCTGGCTGGTGCCACGCATGTTCAGGGGACGATAAATGGACTCGGGGAACGGATCGGGAACGCCAATCTCTGTTCGATCATCCCGATTCTCGAGTACAAGCTCGGTTATCGTTGCTTGCCACCGGGCAACCTGCGGAAGCTCACCGAGATGTCCCGATACGTGGCGGAGGTCGCCAACCTGGCGCACGATCCTCGCCTCCCATTCGTAGGAGCCTTCGCGTTCACGCACAAGGCAGGACTGCACGTGAACGCGATCGCCAAGCACCCCTCGGCCTACGAGCACATTCCGCCGGAAGTCGTGGGCAATACTCGGCACGTCCTGGTCAGCGAACTGAGCGGTCGGAGCAACATCGTCGTTAAGGCGAGGAGCTTCGGTATCGAGCTCGGTGACAAGCCGGAGGTCGTGCGGCGAATCCTGGAGCAGATCAAAGAGCTCGAGTTTCATGGTTATTGGTTCGAGGACGCTGATGCATCATTGGAACTCTTGATCCGCCGCAACCTGCCCGATTACCGACCACCGTTCGAGGTGCTCGACTACACGGTCCTGACCGAATATCGCAATGGGCGCGGCATGCTCGCCGAGGCGATGGTGAAGTTGCGCATCGGCCAGCACGTCTTCCACACCGCGGCCGAGGGTAACGGACCGGTGAACGCCTTGGACCGGGCCACGCGCAAGGCACTGCAGGAGTTCTATCCGGAGATCGCTGAAGTAGATCTCGAAGACTATAAGGTTCGCGTCCTCGATGACCATCACGGTACGGGCGCGAAAGTGCGCGTCTGGATCCGCTCCGGTGACGCGCACGGCAGCTGGAACACAGTGGGTTCCTCGGAGAACATCATCGAGGCGTCCTGGTTGGCATTGGCCGATAGCCTGGCCTATCCGCTGGTGACCCGACCAGAACTCGCCGCTCGCATTCCTGAGCTCGTATCAGCTGTTTGGTGAGCGAGAGCGCGGCAGGAGGCGCCCTGCCGCGCTCTCGGTTGCGTCCTAGAGCAACCCCTCGCGGTAGAAAAGCTCGGCGTTCAAGACCGAGGCTCCGGCGGCTCCGCGGATCGTGTTGTGGCCGAGAACGACGAACCGAATGTCGAACACTGAGCATGGTCGAACCCGGCCGACGACCGATGCCATCCCACGCTCTGCGTCTCGGTCGAGAACCGGCTGCGGTCGATCGGGCTCGTCCAGCACGATGACGGGGTGGCGGGGAGCACTGGGGAGTTCCAGTTCCTGGGGACGGCCACGGAACGCTCGCAGCACGTCGACCACTTCCGCCGGGGTCGCTGACCGCTGCAGATCCAGGCTGACGGTCTCCATGTGTCCGTCGCGCACAGGGACTCGATTGCAGTGCGCACTGAGCACGATCGGGGCGTCCTCGAAGCTCCCGTCGATCCAGCGACCGAGAATCTTGCGCGATTCAGCCTCGATCTTTTCTTCTTCTCCACCGATGTACGGGACCACGTTATCGATGAGATCGAGCGAAGGAACACCAGGATAACCGGCGCCCGAGGACGCCTGGAGCGTGGTGACGATGCCTCGCTCGATCCCAAAGGCATCATGAATCGGCTTGAGCGCGAGGACGAGATGGATCGTCGAGCAGTTAGGGTTGGCGACGATGAACCCCTCGCGCCATCCGCGGAGCTGCCGCTGTCGCTCGATCGCGCGGGCATGGTCGGGGTTCACCTCGGGGATGAGAAGAGGCACATCCGGATCCATCCGGTGGTCGCGCGCGTTCGTGAACACCTTCTTTCCTTCAGCGGCCAATGCCTCCTCGATCGGCCCAGCCACTCCACCGGGGAGGGCCGAGAAAACGATCGGGCTCGTGATCGGCTCTTCGATGTGCTTCACCACGAGGTCGCGAACTTCTTCTGGCGGAGCAGCGCTGATACGCCAGTTCACGGCTTCCGCGTAGCGCTTCCCGGCCGAGCGGTCGCTGGCGACGAGTTCGGCGATCCGGAACCAAGGATGGCCAGCCAGGAGTTGGACGAAGCGCTGGCCGACGCTACCGGTTGCCGCCAGGATGGCGACGTCGATTCGATCGGACACGAGTTCCTCCCTTCACTGAGGGTGCCGACACAACAAAACCGGCAGAGGTCTGAACCCCTGCCGGCGTTCGCTCGAGTTCGACCGCGCGTTACGGACTCCCCGAGCGCACGCCGGCGCAGCGAGTCGCGGTCGTTCCGGTTGTCGTCCGCTTCGCTGTCCGCACGACGTTCGTCCTGCCGGTTCGTCCGCTTGCGCAGAGGGCGCGGGCTCACCTACCCTGTCAGCGCCCGCTGTCACTGTACCAAGCGGGCGTGGGATGGTCAAGTCACGGGTGAGGAGAACGTCATATGGAGACTGTCGGGATCGCCCTGCTCGGAGTAGGTACGATCGGAAGCGCTGTCCTTCGCATGATCCGTGAGGAGCGTGAGCGTATAGCGGAGCGGACTGGGCTCTTCTTGGACGTGCGGTGGGGGCTCGCGCGGCATCGGGAACGGGTTGTCCAGGCTGGCCTCGGCGAGCGTGCGGCGACGACCTCGATCGAGCCGATCTTAGCGGATCCATCGGTTCGAGTCGTGGTCGAGGTGCTCGGAGGAGAGGAACCAGCAGCGACCTACATGAAACGTGCGCTCGAGGCGGGTAAACACGTCGTCACGGCCAACAAGGAGGCCTTGAGCAAGCACTTCGCCGAGCTGGTCGCGGTAGCACGGGAACACCAGCGGGCCCTGCTGTTCGAGGCGAGTGTCGGCGCAGGGATTCCGCTCATGGTCAGCCTGCGGCAGCTCTTGACCACGAATCGTCTGCATCGCATCCGCGGTATCGTGAACGGAACGACGAATTTCATCCTGACTCTGATGGCGGAAGAAGGGGTACCCTATCAGGAGGCGCTGCGACAAGCGCAAGAACTCGGGTACGCAGAACCCGATCCGACCGCCGATGTGGAGGGTTACGATGCTGCCTACAAGCTGAGTATTCTCGCCTCTTTGGCCGCAGGCAGGCATATCCGACCGGAAGTGGTGGAGCGGCGCGGCATCACCAGTGTGACGCCGGATCAGATCCTCGACGCGCGTACCCGCGGTGGAGCGATGAAGTTGCTCGCCGAGGCGGAATTGGCGGACGGGATCTGGCGATTGCGCGTGCGACCGGTTTTCGTCCCAGCGAGCGATCTTCTGGCGCACGTTCGTTTGAATCTCAACGCCATCGAGTTGACCGGGGATCGCGTGGGAACCATCGTTCTCTACGGGCCAGGTGCTGGGCCGTCACCGACCGCGAGTGCCGTGATCGCTGACGTGCTCGACGCTGTTCGCTTCGGGCCAGCGCTCCTGCCTACCCTCGAACCAGCTGCCTGAGGCCGCGACCGGCAGGAGAAAACCGACGAGCCGGACAGCGCTGTCCAGCTCGTCGGGCGGGTCTCCTCGCCACCGGCTGACGGCGAGCGCGGGTGGTTTGGGTACGGCTTTCAGGGCTCGGTGAGGAAGGCAGCGATCACTGGCCCGATCTGGTCGAAGTCTTTCAAGAAGGCATCGTGCCCGTTGGGGGAGTCGAGTTCCCAATAGCGAGCATCGACGCCGAGCGCACGCAAGTCTTCGGCGAGGCTCCTCACCTGGTTGGGCCAAAAGAGGATGTCCGAGCGGATACCGATAGCGAGCGTTCGAGCGCGGATTCGGGAAAGGCCAGCATGATAGCCACCACGGCCACGACCCAAGTCATGGGAGTCCATGGCGCGAGTGAGGTACAGGTAGCTGTTGGCATCGAAGCGGCGCACGAGCTTGTCTCCCTGGTAGTGGAGATAGCCCTCGACGTCGTAGCGTCCGAGGAACTCAGGCCACTCGGTGTAGCGTGCCCCTGCCCGGCGTTGGAAGCGCGCTGACATGAGCTCGTCGGACTGATAGGTGATCATGCCGAGCATGCGGGCGATCGCCAGTCCATAGCGTGGACCCTCTCCATCCTCGTACTCCCCGTTCTGCCATGCTGGGTCGAGCATGATGACGCGCCGCTGGACCTCGTTGTAGGCGATGCCTTGATCGGAAAAAGAGGCGCCAGCAGCAATGGGAACGATCCGCTCCACTCGCTCCGGATACATCGCTGCCCACTCCAGTACCTGCATGCCGCCGAGCGAGCCACCGATCACGGCATAGACCCGCTCGATCCCGAGGTGGTCCAGGAGCATCGCTTGGGAACGCACGATATCGCGAACAGTAATGAGAGGGAAGCGAAGGTTGTAGCGACGGCTGGTCCGGGGGTCGATCGAACGTGGACCGGTCGAGCCGTAACAGCTCCCGAGCACGTTGGCACAGATGACGAAGTACCGGTCGGTGTCGATGAAGCGGCCGGGGCCGACCATGGGATCCCACCAGCCTGGTTGATCGCCTGGGCCATGCGGCGCGACATGACTGCTCCCGGTCAGGGCATGGCAGATGAGGACGACATTGTCACCGGTAGGGCTCAGTGTTCCCCATGTCTCGTAAGCGATCTCCACGACCGGCAGGACATCGCCATGCTCGGTCACAAAAGGCTGGTCGGGTGTGGCGATCCGCGCAATCTGGTACGTCACCGGCAGAGTGGATGTCACAGGAATCCCTCCCTCAGGCACGTCGTGGCAGCAACGTGCTCCACTCGCTCCCGTCACGATCTCATCGACTTGCGTGGAGGGACTGAATCGAAAACCCTCCACGACATGGTGGAGGGGCTTGCGTCGTCGCAAGGACCGCGCTCATCGTGCGGAGCTTTTCCGCTCCGCCGGCATTGGCACCTGGCGCAGTGGCCTGCGCTGGTTGCCGGGTTTCGTCGGGCCGTTCCCTCCACCGCTCGAGATGAGCGCCGGCCTCTCGGTTGTTGCAGCGTATTTTAGCGTTTTCGTCGAGACCTGTCAAGAGTACTCGGGCTATCCCGCTGCGTCATGCCGTCGCCGGTGATTCGCTGGCCCAGATCCCTCACGGCGGGGGAAACGAAACCGAGGGCGTGGCATATCCGGTCAGCTCTACGTACCCCTGACCGGCTGTGTTCACACCAGCCTGTTCGGCGATCACCGAAACGGCGCCTTCCCAGTAGATCACCCCTGTCGAACGGAGGGTTTGCAGCTCCTGATCGAGCACGAGCGGGGTAACCGTGAGCGTCATGCCGGGGGGCAGTTCGATCCGCCACCCACTCGGGTAGATCGCACCGCTGTGCGGACTTTGCCAGGATCCAGTCGCGTGGAGACGGATATTGGCGTCGTGCAGCCAGCGGATACTTCCATCGGCTCGGAGCAGTGTGCCGCTCCGCTGAATGACGCGTTGAGCAGCATCACGCGATTGCCAAAGCATGAGATCGGTGCCGTCTTCTAGTTGAATGGCGAACCAATCCCAACCGCCTGCTCCGAGGAGGAAGTTGCCCCACTGGTGATCGTTCCACGCGAGGCCCGAAACGGTGACGTCATGACCACCGACAGAAACGACGCCCCAGGTCGCCAACCGTGTACGCGAATAGTAGTAGGAACCGGTCTCCGGTGCCCAAGAAAAGTAGCCATCCTCGTCGTGCAGGAGCGGTGGACGCTGATTTTGGAGTTCCAGAGTAAAGCTGAACGATCTGCTGCGGGCCGAGATCCGATCCGTCTCACCATCGCTGGCTATCGTCCAATCTGCCACGGCGAGTACGAGTGGCCAGCTCTCCTGCCGCTGCGGGACAGCGATCAACCGTTCGTCCCACAAGAAGGCCTGTCGATCGACGAGGGTCAAGGCAGCGTGCGCGGCGTAGACGACAGGATAGCCGAAGCGCTGCACTTGGAAGATGACGAACTGGAAACCGAAACGCTCACCGACTGTCGATCGAAGATGACCAGTGTAGTACCACCATTCGGTCAAAACATCGTGCGAACCGAAATCACGCGGAAACACGACGGGACCGGGTGCTGGCGGTGGAGTGAGGAAGAGACTGGCCGGTCGCGGGCTGGCTACCGGAGTGGCCGTGTGCTCCTGCGCTGGCTGCTCATTGGCGTTTCGGCAAGTCAGCAGTCCGAAGGCAAGGGTGGCGAGAAATGCTCGTCGGCGCATTCAGTGTCCGATCCTTACCGTGTCGAGAGTCCGCGCGAGGCGGCGCGGAACCCACCAGTTCCATTGGCCGAGTAGGCGCATCGTGGCGGGGACGAGCAGCGTGCGGACGATACTGGCATCCAGCGCGATCGCGAGCGCGATACCCAATCCGAGCGCCTTGATCAAGACGACATCGGCGGTCACGAAGGCGGCCGCGACGACGACCAAGATGAGGGCGGCACCCGTGATGATGCGACCGCTGCGGGCGAGCCCCGTGGCGACGGCTAAGCGGTTGTCTCGAGTCTGGTCCCAAGATTCCCGCATCCGGCTCAGCAAGAACACTTCATAGTCCATGGAAACGCCGAAGAGGATGCAAAACATCACGATCGGTAAGGATGCCTCGGTAAATCCGAGCGGCGAGAAGCGCAACAGCGAGCTGAAGTGTCCCTCCTGGAACACGAAAACGAGTGCACCGTAACTCGCCGTGAGACTCGCGACGTTGAGGATGATCGCCTTGAACGGGAGGAAGACCGAGCGCAGAAGCAGGAAGAGCACGATGTACGTTGCCAGAATGACTGTTATCGCAGCTAAGGGAAACTCACTGTACATTCGGTCGACGACATCGACGATTTCCGCTGTGCCGCCATCGACCCAAAGCTTCAACCCTGGGCCGGGATCCATCGCGCGGATGTCGTGCAGGAGAGCCTTCGCGCGATCACTGGCTGGCAGTGCGTCGGTGTACACGTAAACCGCAGTGAGATGATCACCAGCAAGCTCCCGGTACACGCGCTGCAGCAGTGGCTCGGGAATCCGCTCCGGATCAGCGTACAGGAGCTGGTATTGGGCCAGGCTGATCCGCGGGTCGATGGTCACGATGCTGGTGACCTTGGTCACCCGCGGATCCGCCGCGAGCCGGCGAGTGAAGTCATAGAGAGAAGCCAGTGTGTGAGGATCATTGACTGGTCGCTCGGATTCGACCGCAATGACGATCGGTGAGAGTTCCCCATCGCCGAACGCGCGGCGAAAGGTCTCCAATGCCTGGCGAGAGGGGGTCGAAGTGGGCAGGATGGTCGCATCGGGCGAGCTGAGTTCGACGTGGCGGAAGGGAAGTCCGAGAAGAACCAGGAAGGCGACGACTGGTAGCGCGACTTGCCAGGGACGCTGCATGACGAACTCGGTGATCCAGTGCCAGAAGCGACCCGTTTCGGTACCACGACGAATGACCCGAAGTGCATCGATCCGGTGGCCCAGGATACCGAGAACAGCGGGCAAGAGCGTCAAGCTGGCACTCACGGCAACCAGCACCACGAGCATGCCAGCGATGCCGACCGACCGCATGAAGAGGAATTCGAAGAAGCCGAGACCGGAGAGACCGATCAGGACCGTCAGTCCGGAGAAGAAGACCGCTCGCCCGGCAGTCGCCGTCGTGCGGGCCACCGCATCCGCGAGATCGTGCGTTGCGAGTTCTTCCCGGAAGCGACTGACGAGAAACAGGGAGTAATCGATCGAGAGGCCCAGGCCGAGCAGGGAGGCAACGTTGAGCGTGAAGATCGAGAGTTCCGTCAGGTGCGTCAGTCCATAGACGATGCCGAGAACGAGGGCGACGGTCACGCCACCGATGAAGAGGGGAACTGCAGCAGCGACAGCGCTACCGAAGACGAAGAGCAGAGCAGCCAGTGCGAACGGGAAAGCGATCAGCTCGGCGCGCCGGAGGTCGCGCTCGGTCACACGCTCCAGGTCCGCATAGAAGGCTGGAGCCCCCGCCAGTTGGACCCGGAGATCGGTCGGGGCAATCGCTGCCTGAATCTCGTCCAAGACTCGCTGCGCTTCTTCCGGTTGCAAGTCCAACGCGATCACCGCGTAGGCCAGTGAACCATCCGGTGCGATTTGGCTCGGGTTTTCGGTGAACCAGCGAATGCCAGTCACGTGGGGAATCGAGGGAACAGCGCTCAGGGCGCGCTGCGCTTGCTCCACGAAGGCGGGGTCGCTAGGAGACAGCGTCGGATGCGAGAAGAGGACGAGCAGCGAACTCGGACTGTAGCCGGGAATTCGCTCGCGAAGGAGTTCGCGCGTCCGAGCAGCTTCCGTGTGCGGACTCGAAAAACCACCGACTTCGAGCCGACCAGTCACGCGGGGTAAGGTGGGAAGGACCACCAGAACAGCGATAAGCCAGAATGCGAGCATGATCCAGCGGTAGCGAAAGGAAAATCGGCCGATGCGCTCGAACACCATTGTCCCTCCTGGCGACGGGTGCAGCCCGCGCCGGATGAGTTGTACCAAAGCCCCGTATGGGGAGGCAGCACGGTTATGAGGGGACGGTGAGACGGTGCGGCGCGCGCTCGGAGCGGAGTTCGGCGATGTCGTGCAGCTGATCGACGAGCCAACGACGGAGATCGTGCTCGAGAACGTGACGGCGCAACTGTTCGGCCCGCCAAGCCCGTTCTGTGGCGGGCATCGTCAGTCCCTGCCAGAGGGCATCCGCTGTACCCTCGATGTCCGTCGGCGAGACGGTCAATGCCCACTGCCCGAGTTGCTGGTAGGCTCCGGCTCCTTCCGAGAGGATGAGGACTCCGTTGCGTTCGTTGAGCAGCGCTCCCTCCTTGGCCACCAGATTCATGCCGTCGAAGATCGCATTGACCAAAAGCACGTCGTAGAACTTCATCGCCGCGAGTGCGCGGGCATAGTCGTCACCGACGAAGAGATGGACCGGCTGCCAGTGGATCCCCTCGATCTCCGCAGCGTTCGCGTACTTGGCGTTGATGCGTCCGACAACCGCATTGATCTCGTCGAGGTAGTTGATGTATTCGGCAACCTCCATCCGCGTCGGGACGAGGAAAGCGAGGAAGTTGACGCGCCCGATCAACTCCGGATGCTTTTCGAGCAAGCGGTCGTATGCGAGAAAGCCGCGCACCACGTTCTTGCTCGGTTCGGCCCGATCGACCCGGATGATGGTGTATTCGTTGCGGAACGTCTCCAGGTGTTCACGATGCCGGCGGGCGTCCTCGCTCTCGGCTACGGCTCGGACCAGTTCGGGGTCGATCGAGATCGGATAGACGCGGACGCGGGTCGTATGCCCGCGATAGGTCACTTCGCGCCGCCGATAGTCGACTTCTGCTTCTGGCAGATTCGCATCGACCGTATTGAGGAAGCTCCGAGCATGACGAGGCGTTTGGAATCCGACGATATCGTTGGCCAGCAGGCCCTCGCAGATCGCACGCCGCATGGGAAGTGGGAGCAATCGCCAGTAGTCCTGGTCCGGCCACGGGATATGGACGAAGTGGTGCAGGAGCAAGTCAGGACGCAACTCGCGGATGAAGGTCGGGGCCAGGTAAAGGTGATAGTCCTGCAAGAGCACGATGGGCTCACGTGGGGCCGCCGCAACGGCGGCCACCACCTCTTCAGCGAAGAGGCGATTGACGGCAACGTATCCCTCGTGCCAGGCTTGCCAGGTCTCGTGGTCGATGTCGGGCGCGCGAGGAGTATCCCAAAGATAATGCTGCAGGAACCAAAGCAAGGGATTGGCGATCCGGTTGTAATAGCCACGGTACGCTTCGGTATCGGGTACGACGAAGCGTAGTCGGAAACCAGGCAGATCCGGTATCGTGAGGAGCGCTTCCCGCCGTTGCCGCATCTCCTCCGCGATGACGCGATCAGTGGGAGTCATCGCACAGGCCACCCAAATGGCGTCGGCGAAGCGTGCCGCAGCGCTCATGGCGGTAATGACTCCGCCTGTGCCCCGTTTCGTCATGATCTCGCCGTCGTTGGTCTGGTGAAACTCGACCGGTCCGCGGTTGGAGACGATGATCAAGGTCGAGCACTCGAGGAGCTCGCGCGCGTAGTCGGGGAGCTGCACGTCCAGCTGACCATCCCGGTACTGCCCCGTTCGCTGGTGTGCCATAGTCGTCCTCCCCTCTGGTCGTCCAAACTGTGGCCAGGTGGTAGAGATGTCGTTCCGGGACCGGTCGTCGTTCCGACCGCTCCTCAGTGACGCGTGCCGGTCGGTGGCTAGCCAGATCCTAACATACGTGCCAGCCCAGGTGCAGGTCGCGCGGGTAGATCGTGGGTCCACACTCCTCAAGCGTGCCTGGCGCATAGACTCGGTGCTGTCCGAAAAAAAACGAGCGACCGTGGGAAGCCAGGTCGCTCTGAAATCATCGGGCTCGTGGCGCGGTCACTTCACCTCGAGCTTACCGACCATCCCCAGTTCCTTGTGCCCGGGAACCGTGCACCAAAAGTCGTACGTGCCTGCTTGGCTCGGAGCCGTGAAGGTGAAGTCGACGGACTTGCCGGGATCGACCATCGGCGATTCCATGGGATTGATCTGTTCGGCATACAAGTTATGTGGCAGCGCTCCGACGTTCTTGAGCGTCACCGTAAAGCTGGCGCCCGGTGAGACAGTGATCGTCGCTGGCTTGTAATAGTATTCGCCCATCTCGATCGTGATCTTGCCACCGCCGCCACCGCTGGTTCCACCGCCGCCACCGCCTCCACCACAGGCAGCCAGCAGGGCACTGGCGGCCGGGACCGCGATCGCCACTGCACCGGCACGGCGCAGGAAACCGCGTCGCGTGAGCCGCTCGATCGCGTCTCGATGCATGATTCGAGCCTCCTCACTCCGCAAGAGTCGTCCCTACGGCTCTTGCACCATCACTCCGGTAGTTCCCAACAGTGGAGCTGCGCTCGAGCACAGCTCCAAGAGGAAGTATGCCAAAGCGCTTGCCATGCTCTGGGTGAAACGCGCGCATCGTCAAGCTTTTCCTGACACGTGACGGTGGCTCAGTTGTCCAGCGCATCGATCGTGACGAAACGGTATTCCTGCTGTTGGAGTGCCGCGATCAGTTGCGGGAGTGCAGCGGCATCGGTCGACTGTGCACCGACATGAAGGAGCACGATGGCACCCGGTTGTGCTGCTGCCAGAACGCGCGTGACGAGTTCTTCGGGCGGAATGCCGCGCCAGCCCAGTGAATCGACTGTCCACATGAGGAGGACGCTGTAGCCGAGTTCCGGAAGGAGCGCAAGGAGCGCCTCGTCGTAATCCCCGTAGGGTGGCCGGAAGTATGGGCGCATGGTGATTTCGCTGCCCGAGACGGCAGCGACTGCCCGCTCGGCCCCTCGGATTTCGGCTGCGCGCTGGTCGTCCGGCAATGGTGGAGATCCTGTCGATCGGCCGGTAAAGGAGGGATGCGTATCGGAGTGATTGATGAGACGATGTCCTTCACCGAGCATGCGCGCAACGAGGTCGGGATTCGCGCGGGCCCAAGCGCCTGTCATTCCGAAAGTGGCGCGGATGTCGTGGCGCGCCAGTTCGTCGAGAATCTCCTCCGCGTAACCACGGTCGGCTCCGCAGTCGAAGGTCAGCGCGATGACCGGCTGTGTGGTCTCGAGCCGTGTGATGACGCGTGCGACCGATTGCACCGGAGCGAAGGTGGGGGTGGGGATCGAGAGCGGTGGCGAAGTGGGCGTGGCGAGTGGCGTCGCTCCGATGGGTGGGGTCGGTGGAGGCGGAGTCGGGTTCGGTGTCGGGAAGGGTGTCGGTCGGGGCACCGGTACCGGTGATGCGATCGGGGTGGTTGCGGCCGTCGGAGCGGACTCGGTGGGCGATGGGGTTGCGGTTCCTGATGGCTCGGTGACGGTCGGGTAGATGGCTGGCCCTCGACAAGCGAGGCCGACGACCAGCCAGATGATCAGAAAGCCCGGGAGGCCAAGCAGGGGACGTCGTCTGATCACCAGATCCCCAAGGCGTCTTTCGCTTCTTCGCTCATCATGTCCGGCGTCCAGGGCGGGCTCCAGACGAGATTGATCTCCACGTTTCCGAGCTCGGGGAGATCGCGGAGTGCGTAATTCACTTCCTCAGTCAGGATCGGTCCGAGGGGGCAACCGAACGTGGTCAACGTCATGGTGATCAGCACGTCCGTCTTGCCGTCCTCCCGGTCGATGAGATCGATGCCATAGATCAATCCGAGATTCACGACATCGACGCCGAGCTCAGGGTCGATGACCTGCTTCAGGCGCTCGCGGACATCATCTTCGGTGAACTTCGCCATCTCGCCTCCTTCTGTTGTGGAATCAACGAACAAGCGGCGCTCGAGGTCGTCGGATCGCTTCTGCATCGGGCCGCGTCCCGTCGTGCCGATCAAGTCGGCCATTCGTCGAGGCCATAGGCGGCTGCTTTGAGTACTTTCAGGCTGAGCAGAGCGCACTTGCGCCGTGCCGGACTGATGGGGACACCGAGTTCTTCGAGGAGATCCTGAGCTCCCAGCTGTTTGACCTCCTCGAGCGTTTTCCCTTTAACCATTTCGGTCAAGATCGACGCTGCAGCCTGACTGATCGCGCAGCCACGGCCGGTAAATCGAATGTCGGTAATCCGATCGTTCTCCAGCTTGAGATCGATACGGATCCGATCACCACATAGCGGGTTCGAATCCTCGAAGGTGCGGTCCGGTCGTTCCAGTGTCCCGTAGTTGCGGGGATTTTGGTAATGGTCGAGGATATGCTCCCGGTAGAGTTCGGCCACGGCCTGTCCTCCAGTCAGCCATTCACCCCGCGACGCCGAAAACTCGGCGTACTTCGCGGAGTGCCTCGATGAGGCGATCCACGTCGTCCTCGGCATTGTAAAGATAGAAGCTCGCGCGCGTCGTCGCCACGACGCCGAGGCGCCGCATCAAGGGTTGCGTGCAATGGTGACCAGCACGGACTGCGATTCCGTGCTGATCGAGCACGGCGGCGACGTCGTGGGGATGGACGTCGCCGATGGTGAAGCTGATGACACCGCTGCGATCGTCACCGACCGGCCCATAGAGCCGGATGCCCGGAATTTCCTCCAAACGGGGGAGCGCGTAGGCCAGCAGAGCCCGCTCGTGTTGCCGGATGGCTGCCATGCCGATCGACTCCAGATAGTCGATCGCGGCTCCCAGAGCCACCGCGTCGGCAACGCTCGGTGTTCCAGCTTCGAAGCGGGCTGGTACGTCACCTGGGTAAAAACCCTCGGTCGTCACTGTGCGGATCATGCCACCGCCGCCGAGAAATGGTGGCAAGCTGGTGAGCAAGTCGTAGCGGGCCCAGAGAACGCCAATCCCGAATGGCGCGAGCATCTTGTGGCCGGAAAAGGCCAGGAAGTCGGCTCCGAGCTCGCGGACATCGACCGGGAAATGAGGAACGCTCTGGGCAGCATCGACCAACACGAGTGCACCGGCACGGTGGGCGAGGCGAACGATCTCTGGGATCGGATTGATGGTCCCCAGCGCATTGGAAACGTGCGTCACGGCGACCAGCTTGACCGGATATGCGTTCAGTAGCTCCTCCAGCTGATCGAGTCGGAGCCGGCCGTTCTCGTCGATATCGACGAAGCGGACGATGATACCGCGCTCGGCGGCGAGCTGATGCCAGGGGACGATATTCGAGTGATGCTCGAGTATCGTCGTCACGACGACGTCTCCTGGCTGGAGCGCGGTGGTACCCCATGTTCTGGCCACCAGGTTGATCGCCTCCGTCGTATTGCGGACGAAGACGACCTCTTGGCTGCGGGCGGCTCCGATGAAGCGCGCGACTTTGGCGCGCGCTTCCTCATAGAGGACCGAGGCTTCCTCGCTCAACTCGTAGATGCCGCGGTGAATATTCGCGTTGCTCGTGCGATAGAAGCCAGCGAGCGCCTCGATGACGCTCGCCGGCTTCTGTGACGTTGCCGCACTATCGAGATAGGCGAGAGGTTTGCCCCCGCGGACTGTCCGCTGAAAGATCGGGAAGTCCCCTCGGATCCGCTCGACATCGAGTGGCTGCATTCCAGTGAATGTCGTCATAGCCCGATTTTCCGCGCGATGGCTGCCCGCACGGTCTCCTGTACCTCCGTGACGGGCACCCGCTCGATCACCTCATCGAAGAAGCCATCGACGATCAGCTTCACCGCTTCTGGTCGGCTGATGCCTCGGCTCATCAAGTAGAAAATATACTCCTCTTCCACTTGCCCGACAGTGGCACCATGCGTACACCGCACGTCATTGGCACCGATTTCGAGGTTCGGAATCGTATCGGCCCGAGCGGTCGGGGAAAGGATCAAGTTGCGGTTCGCTTGGTATGCGTCGGTCCGCTGGGCCTGTGGGAAGACCTCGATCAGGCCGCTAAAGACAGTGCGGGCACGATCCTTGAGCGCTCCCTTGTACAGGAGGTCGCTCGACGCATAGGGCGCGACATGCCATTGGCGCGTCTGGTGATCGAGATGCTGCGCATCGTCGGCGAAGTAGAGCCCGAGCATTTCGGCAGTCGCACCGGGTCCCACGAGATTGCTGGCGATGAATGCCTTGCTCAGCCGCGAGCCGAGGCTGACGTTCAGCGTGTTGACGGTTACGTCCTGCCGCAAGAGGGCTCGTTGGGTCGTGAAGTTCCAGACGCTCCGCCCCCAGTCCTGCAGCTGGATGTAGCGAACCTGTGCACCCTCGCCGGTAATGATCTCGACGACATTGGAGGCGATCAACGGTTCCTCCACGGTGGGAGAAGCCCAGGTGTCGATCAAGACGACGCTCGCTCCTGGTTCAGCAACGAGGAGCGTGTGCGCGAAGATCGCCGAGCCCGGCGTTTCCGCCCATACGAAGCTGCGCAGCGGGAGAGCGACCTCCACCCCCTCCGGGACGTACAGGAAGGTTCCGCCGCTCCAAAAGGCAGCGTGCAGCGCCGCGAACTTGTTGTCCTCCGGCCTCACTGCTTCGGTCATGAAGACTCGCTGGAGGAGTTCCGGCATGTCGCGCGCTGCGGTCAAGAGATCGGTAAAGACGACACCCTCGGCAGCGAGCTGCGGATCGAGCTGGGTGCAGACAACGGAGCTATCGACCTGCACTAGAAGCCCTGATCGCAAGGCAGCATCGCCGAGGATCTCGAAGAGAGCGGATGGGAGCACGTCTGGCCCGCTCACTCGCTGACCGATCCCGGCGAAGGGCACGACTTGATCGATCGGGAGGCGCCGGATGTCGGTCCGTCGCCATTCCTCGTCGGTCCGGCTGGGCATCGGCGTCCGCTCGTAGATCTCCCAGGCGGCGAGACGCCGTTCGCGCAACCAGGTCGGCTCGTCGAGGAGGTGCGAGAGTTCCTCGACTGCCTCACGGGTGAAGCCTCGTGTCCGTTCTGCGACCCTCGTGCTCATGATCTCCCCTCAGGTGACGGTGCGGCGGTCTGGGATGGGCCAGACCGCCTGCGTCTCATCCGACTGAACCTTCCATCTCGAGCGCGATCAGCCGGTTCAACTCGACCGCGTACTCCAGCGGCAGTTCCTTGGTGATCGGCTCGATGAAACCGTTGACGATCATGCTCATCGCCTCGGCTTCGGTGAGTCCCCGGCTCTGCAGGTAGAAGAGCTGTTCCTCAGCCACCTTGCTCACCGTCGCCTCATGGCCGATCGACACCTGCTCCTCTTCGATCTCCATATACGGGTAGGTGTCCGTGCGGCTCTGCTCGTCGAGCAGGAGCGCGTCACACACCACGTTGGCGCGCACATGGTGGGCACCGCGATGCACCTTGACCAAACCGCGGTAACTGGCTCGGCCAGTCCCCTTGGAGATCGACTTCGAGATGATCTGGGATGAAGTGTACGGTGCGACGTGCACCATCTTGCCACCAGCATCCTGATGCTGGCCATCACCAGCGAAGGCGACCGAGAGCACTTCACCGCGGGCACCCGGCTCCATCAACCACACGGCTGGGTACTTCATGGTGACCTTGGAGCCGAGATTCCCATCCACCCACTCCATGGTGGCATCACGATAGGCGGCCGCCCGCTTGGTCACGAGGTTGTAAACGTTCTTCGACCAGTTCTGGATGGTCGTGTAGCGGCAGCGGGCGCCTTCTTTGACGATGATCTCGACGACCGCGCTGTGCAGCGAGGCAGCGCTGTAGATCGGCGCGGTGCAACCCTCCACGTAGTGGACGTAGGCGCCAGGCTCCACGATGATCAGCGTGCGCTCGAACTGCCCGACGTTCTCGGCATTGATGCGGAAGTAGGCCTGGAGCGGTACTTCGACCCGCACTCCTTCCGGGACATAGACGAAGGAGCCTCCCGACCAGACAGCTGAATTGAGAGCAGCGAACTTGTTATCGTTGGGGGGCACGATGGTCCCGAAGTACTGCTTGACCAGGTCCGGATACTCGCGGACGGCCGTATCCATATCACAGAAGATCACGCCGAGCCGCTTGAGTTCCTCGCGGAGCGAGTGGTAGACGACCTCCGACTCGTACTGGGCCCCGACACCGGCGAGGAACTGTCGCTCCGCTTCTGGAATCCCCAAGCGATCGAAGGTGCGACGAATGTGCTCGGGCAGTTCCTCCCAGCTCGAACCCTGTCGCTCGGTCGGCTTGATGTAATAGACGATCTCGTCGAAGTTCAGTTCGGACAGGTCCGCGCCCCAGGTCGGCATCGGACGCCGCAGGAAGTATTCGAGCGCCTTGAGTCGGAACTCGCGCATCCACTCCGGCTCATTCTTGATCCAGGAGATCTGCTCGACCACTTCCCGATCGAGGCCCTTGCGTGCTTTGAAGACATACTGCTCGGGGTCACGGAACCCGTATTTCTCAGCGTACTCGCTTCCCAATCGCTTGAGTTCCACTTCTGGTGTCGTCATGGCACGTTCCTCCTTCGCTACAGCTCGGTCAGGAGGCTGCTTCCGCGAACTGCTCCTTGACCCAGTCGTACCCCTTCTCTTCGAGTTCCTCAGCCAGTTCCGGTCCACCGGAGACAGCGATCTTGCCGTCCAGCATGACGTGCACGTAGTGTGGGCGGATGTAGTTCAAGATGCGCTGATAGTGCGTGATGACCAAGAGGGCCATATTCGGGTTGAAGAGACGGTTTACACCGTCGGAGACCGTCCGCAGTGCGTCGATGTCGAGACCCGAGTCGGTCTCGTCCAGCACGGCGAACTCCGGCTCGAGCATCGCCATCTGCAAGATTTCGGCTCGCTTCTTCTCGCCACCCGAGAATCCCTCGTTGAGGTAGCGCGAGGCGAAGCTCTCGTCCATGCGGAGCATCTCGAGCTTTTCCCGGAGCAATCGACGGAACTCCCGAGGGCTGAGAGCCTTGTCCTCACCGAAACGCGCCTTGCGCACAGAGTTGACTGCCAGCCGCAGGAAGTTGGCCATGGTCACACCAGGGATAGCGGTCGGATACTGGAAGGCCAGGAACATGCCCATCCGTGCCCGCTCGTCGGGTGGGAGCTCGAGCACGTTTTCGCCCTTGTACAGGATGCGCCCCTCGTAGACTTCGTAGTTTGGGTGTCCAGCGATCACGTACGCCAGGGTACTCTTGCCGGAACCGTTGGGTCCCATCAAGGCGTGAATCTCGCCCCGCTCGATCACCAGGTTCACCCCGCGCAGGATCTCCTTCCCCTCGATGCCCGCGCGCAGGTTTTCGATCACGAAAAGCGGTGTGTGCTCAGTCATGCTGTCGTGACCCTCCTTCCTTCCGTCGCCCTTCAGACTTACTATACCACATCGTTTCGAAACTCGATCCGCATCGTCCCCCTTCCTCAGTTCGAGACAGAGATCAGCGCCGGCTGGTTCGTGCTTCCTGCACGGCGCGATCGCGCTTCTCCTGACAGGATGGACAGATCCCGGTAAAGACTGTTTGGTGGTCGAGAATCTCGAACCCGGTCTTTTCGGCGGCTACCTGGCGAGCGAGCAATGCGGTCGGCACCTCGACGTCGACGAGTTCGCCACACACCACACAGTGCACGTGGTCATGACGGTCGGTCCGGCGATCGAACCGGCTGGCATTGTCCCCGAACGGAAATTCTTGAATCAAGCCGTGCTTGGCCAAAAGGTGCAGCGTCCGGTACACCGTCCCATAGGCGATGGTCGGGTACTTACGCCGTACCCGCTCGTAGATCTCGGCCGCGGTGAGGTGCCGTTCCGCATTCTGCACTTCGGCCAAGATCGCCATCCGCTGCGGTGTCATCCGAAAACTGGCCGGAATCATGATCAGCGACTCACTCCTAAGTGAGAATGATTCTCGTTCTCACCTGTGCTATACCTTACCGCGTCAGTCGGGATTCGTCAACCGTCGAAGGGGTCGAGATGGACAAACAGGAACTGATGGAGCAGATCGTCGAGCACTATCGTCGGCCACGTCACCGCCATGCCCTGCCGGATGCCGATGTGGTGATGCCAGGGGGCAATCCAGGCTGCGGCGATATCGTCACCATCTATCTCAAGGTCGACGAGCAGGGGCACCTGATCGCGGAGGCCTCGTTCGAAGGCGAGGGGTGTACGATCAGTCAAGCAGCGGCGGATATCCTGCTCGACCTCGTGAATGAAGAGCGATGGACGCTCGAGCAGGTCCTGGAAGCCGACTACCACTTGATGGAAGAGCTCGTCGGTGCGGAAGCAGTCAAGCTACGGCCCCGATGCGCGACGCTGGCTCTGGGAACGCTCAAGGCGGCGGTCACCAAATACTTGCGCGACCAGCTGCGTCGCGAGGCCGGTCTCGAGGTGGTCGAACGGGAAAACGAGCGCTTCGGCATCGTGACTGGAGAACTGCCATCAGCTGAGGTATCGCACAGCTAGCTCGTGGAGCGTCGTTCGCGGCGGAGTTCCTCGACGAAAGCTGCGAGGTGCTCGCGGAGCTGCGGACCGAAGCCGGACACCGTCACGAGCGTTGCCCCAGCGCGGCCGACGTTGGGCTGGACCAGGATCTCAGCCGTCACCCGGGGAAGCGGGCCCTCGCGTTTGCCGATGACGTACACCTGATTGGGGCGACCGGTCCGTCCCGCGCGATAGCCGCGTGCCGTGAAGTAGGCGATAGCGCGTTCCAGGACCGCGTCAGGACTAGCGCGAGTCACGACACGGCGCTGGAAGGTGGTGCGCGTCATCTCGACGGTCAACTGCTCGCGCGTCGTCGCGGTTTCGGTGTCGTCACGCTGTTTCTCGTCCATCGTGGCGGTTGCTCGTCTCCCACCACATGACCCCCGCTTCCCAATGGTACGCGGTGCGGGCGCTCAGAAGCGGAGCGGCTGGCCAGCCGCCATCGCCCGGACGAGACGGCGGCAGGCCTCGGCGTCGGCGGCTGCTCGATGCGCTCCGGGATGAGGGATGCCGAGGCGTGCGAGCGCCTCGCTCAAGCGATGGTAGGCGCGCCAGGATTCGGTCGGCGGGGGACCAGCGTACTCAGCGAAGCGGCGCATGGCGCAGTCCCACGAGAGTTCCGGCAAGCGGAGGCGATAGCATCGGCAGGTTTGTTCGATCAAGCGGCGATCGAACGGTGCGTTGTACGTCACGATCAGCCTCGCAATGTCGAAGATCGCGCGGAGTTCCCGGTACACGACCGGCCACTCAGGTGCACGGGCGAGATGCGCCGCACTCAGCCCGTGCACCCGCAGTGCGGCCGGATCGATGGGGCAGCTCGGCTTGACCAATGTCTCCAGGAGAACGTTCCCGCGCGTGTCCAAGACGGCGAGTTCGATGACCTGGTCCTGGCTTCCGGTGCCAGTCGTCTCGGTATCCAGGATCAGGACTCCGGAGCTGGCACAGATCGCTCGCGCCCAGGCCTGGGCGCGTTGTCGCCTGTCCACACGCGGCGATCCTCTCACTCGAGGACGAGCTGCTCGCCGGGTTGCAACACGACGCAGCGTGCGCTGGTCTGCTCCTCGACCGCTTTGGCGAACGCGTGCGGATCCTGCTCGATCAATGGGAAGGTGTTGTAGTGACAGGGCACGACGACTTTGGGAGCGAGCAGTTTGACTGCCTTGACTGCATCGGTTGGTCCCATCGTGAAATGATCGCCGATCGGCAAAGCGGCCAGATCGAGTCCCTCTTCGCCGATCAGGGCCATGTCGCCGAAGAGGCAGGTGTCGCCGGCGAAGTAGAGCGTCTTGCCACCCATGCGCACGACCAAGCCAGCCGGTACCCCGGGAGCCAGGAACTGCTCGCCGTAACTCGACGTGTGCCACGCCGGAACGAGCTTGACCGTCCCACCGTCGAAACGGACCGTTCCACCGTGGTTGGCGGGAATCGCCTCCGCACCCTGCTGCTGGAGAAAGCTGGCCAGTTCGAAGGTGGCGATCACGGGCGCCTTGGTTCGCTTGGAGAGCGCGAGCGCATCGCCGACGTGATCGGCATGAGCATGCGTGAGCAGGATGGCGACCGGATGGAGTTCATCGGGTTTGGCCGCAGCGCGCGGATTGCCGGTGAGGAATGGATCGATGACGACCTGCTTGCCCTCGGCTTCGACGGTAAATGCAGCGTGCCCGAGGTATCGTACGGTCACCGCCATCGTGGCTGTCCCTCCCTTCGTCCCGGTCTGGTCCGTCACTTCCTAGAATACTGCGTTCTCCGCCTTCCAGGCGATCCGGCCGTCCACGATTGTCAGGAGGGTGCGGAGGCTCGGGAGCTCCTCCGGATCGATGGCCAGCGGATCGCGATCGACGACGACGAGATCGGCTAGGAAGCCTGGTGCGATCTGACCCCGCTGGTGCTCCTCGAAGCTGGCATACGCGCCGCCAGCGGTGTAGAGGCGAATGGCTTCCATGACGGTGACCCGCTGCTCGGGGCCGAACGGTTGTCCGGTCAGTGTCTGGCGCAGCACGGCTGCTCGGATACCGATCCAAGGATCGGGCGGGATCACCGGCGCATCGGAGCTGAAAGCGACGGCGATACCCCGTTCGAGCCAGGCACGCGTCGGGTAGGCCAGAGCGAGCCACTCCTCGCTGAAATTCCGCCGATAGGCATCACCGAGGTAGTAACCGAATGCCGGTTGGGGCACGGCGACGACACCGAGACGGGCCATGCGCTCCAAAAGGTCAGGGCGGAGCATGCCACAGTGCTCGATCCGCCAGCGGTGATCATGGATCGGATGAGCCTGGAGAGCGCGCTCGTAAGCGGTGAGGATCATCTCGATCGCTCGATCACCGATGGCGTGCGCTGCTGCCTGCGCGCCGAGCCGGGCTACTCGTCGGAAGGCCTCGTCGAGTTGGTCCTGTGTGTAGTACGCGAGCCCGTAATTGTCCGGTTCATCAGGGTAGGCGATGCTCATGGCTGCCGTCCGGGCACCACCGGCTCCGTCCTGGAAGAGTTTGAAGGGACCGATGCGCAACCAGGCGTCGCCGAACCGGTTGCGGAGTCCGAGGCGCTCCGCTGGCTCCAAGAGGTGGTCGATGAGCAGCATGACGCGTGCTCGAACGGGCAATTCGCCGCGCTGGTGCAGGTTCTGGTAGGCCTGGAGCTCCTCTGGTCGACTGATCCCGGCTTCGGTGACGCTGGTGATTCCGAGCGAGAGAAAGCGTTCACCGGCACGACGAAGTGCCCGCTCCAGATCGTCGACAGTCGGCTCGGGCACGAGATGCCGGACGAGTTCTTGGGCCCGCTCTTGGAGGAGACCGGTCGGCTCACCAGTCTCGTCGCGCACGATCCGGCCGCCTTCCGGATCTGGTGTCTCCCGCGTGATACCGGCACGGGCGAGTGCCGCGCTGTTGGCGACCAGCATGTGGCCACAGGTGCGGATGACGATGGTCGGCCGGTCACCAGTGACGCGATCGAGTTCCCAGCGGGTGGGATGCCGCTGGACGTCCAGTCGCGAGTCGTCGTACCCTCGGGCGAGCAGCCAGCGGTCGGGCGGCAGTTCCTGCGCAGCCTTGCGGAGTTCGTCGAGGAGCCGTTCCAGCGTCGGGGTGGCGACCGGCGAGACATCGACCCACTCGAGAGACAGCCCCAGACCGAGCGGATGACAGTGCGCGTCGTCGAAACCAGGCAAGACGGTGGCACCCGCGAGGTCGATGACTGTGGTGTGAGCGCCACGGTAGCCGAGCAGTTCCGAATCGTTGCCGGTAGCCAGGATGCGATCGCGGAAAATCGCGACTGCCTGAGCACGGGGCCGGGCTGGGTCGAGCGTCAGAATGTTGGCATTGTGGAGGATCAGGTCACACACCATGGGTGCACGCTCCCTTTCCGTCCGTCATGCGGCACCAGGACGAGCATAGACGATCCGTCCGCCGACGATGGTGTAATCGACGCGGACGCGACCGAGTTCCTCCGGCGGTACCGAACGAAGATCGGTCTCGAGCACCACGACATCGGCGAGCTTTCCGGGCTCGAGTGTCCCCTTGAGCCGTTCCTCGAACGAGGCATAGGCGCCGTTCAGCGTGTACACGCGGATAGCCTCTTCCAGCGTGATGCATTCCTCGGGCCAGAGGACGTTCCCAGCCGCATTGCGTCGCGTGACCATCGTTTGGATGCCGAGCATGGCATTGGGCGAGCAGACAGGCGTATCGCTGCTCGCTGCCGCCACGATACCGTGGTCCAGAAACGTGCGGAGCGCATAGGCGTAACGCAGCCGCTCGTGCCCGAGGCCGCTCAGGTAGACCTCTTGGAAATCGTGCAGGAAGGTCGTTCCGGGAATCGGCACGGCCCCGAGCCGGGCGAGGCGATCGAGGAGATCCGGACGCAGGATGCTGCAGTGCTCGATTCGGTGACGGTGATCAGGGCGTGGCTGCCGGCGCAGCGCCTCTTCGAAGGCATCGAGCAGGAGCTCGATAGCAGCGTCCCCGATGGCGTGAGCACAGCACTGAAAGCCGGCACAGTGGGCCTCGACGATCTTTCGCTTCATCGTCTCTGGCTCGTCCATCCAGAGCCCGAGCGTGTCGCGATCCAAGTAGGGTTGCGACATCCGTGCAGTCCGTCCACCGATACTCCCGTCGAGGAAAATCTTGGCTGGCCCGATGCGCAACCATGCGTCTCCGAACCCCGTGCGCAGACCGAGCTCCCGGCATGGTTCCAGGAGATCGTCGAGGAGGATCATCAGCGATGTCCGGACGGGAAGGGCATCGCGCTGGGCGAGCGATTGGTAGGCGAGGAACTCCTCAGCGCGACGGATACCCGCCTCTTGCACGCTGGTCACACCGAAGCGGAGGAACGTTTCGCCGGCCAACCGGATAGCCTCGGCGAGATCCTCGACCCGCGGCTGCGGAAGACAGGTGCGGACGAGCTGGAGCGCTGCTTCGCGAACGACTCCGGTCGGCTCACCGTCCGGCCCACGATCGATCGTTCCTCCTGGAGGATCCGGAATCTCCCGACCGATCCCAGCCAGGGCGAGGGCGAGGCTGTTGGCGACGCCGATGTGGCCGCAGGCACGGATGAGCAGGACGGGGTGGCGCTGGGTCGCCCGATCGAGGTCGTCGCGGGTCGGGTGCCGTCCCTCCGCGAGGTGGGCCTGATCGTAACCGCGTGCGACGATCCAGGTTCCCGGCTCTTGACTGGCCGCGCGCTGAGCGATGCGTTGCACGATCTCCTCGATCGTACGGTTGGGCGGTGTGCGGGCATCGACCTCGCGGAGGCTCATTCCGAGCGCGATCGGGTGACAATGAGCGTCGTTGAAGCCGGGCGTCGCGGTCCGGCCCTGCAGATCGATGATGTCGGTCACTGGCCCGACGTGCGCGCGGACGTCTCGTTCTGCGCCGATGGCGAGGATCCACTCGCCACGCAGCGCGATCGCGTCCGCGACAGGCCTGTGCGGCGAAGCAGTCAGCACGGTACCGTTCACGAGCACGATATCGGCGTGCATCGGCTCTCTCCATCCTCCCGTCAGATGCCGACGAGCTTGGGAAACGGAGCCAAGTTCTGGCTAGTCACCGCGCTCCCAGAACTGTATCGAATCGCGAGGAGTCACGTCCCTGTACGCAGACCAGGTCAGCCGAGAGAGTCGCCGAGATCGCTCCAGGCGTTTCGCATGATGCATCACGATTACCCTGCGACACAGCGACGCCATAGCGGATCGTGTCCTCACGACTCGGTCGATGACGTGGCGAACTGGTCGAGGTCGCGCTCTCGCTCGCGCCACCAGAGTGCGACATGATCGGCGCGGGCGATCCACACGTCACCGAGTGTCACGACGAAATCCAGGAAGCGTGCCAGTGCCCGCGAGGGGCCTGGACGACCAGCGATCCACGGATGCAACGTGAGGCACATGAGCTTGCCCTCGGCGCGCACGACCGCGAAGTCCTCTTCCCAGAACTCGGCCACGAGGCGCGGCGGCAACGCTTGCTCGATGAAGAAGGTGTAATCGTCCCACCAGCGAGACGGTGGAAGCTGAATGATCGGTTCGCGGGTCGGATCCGGACGCTGCGCCACCGGCAAGTCACCGAGTGCCAAGTCCATGTTCCACTGAAAGCCGAGTTCTTGGAGGAGCGGGACAGTATCCGGGGTCGACTGCCAGAAAGGGGATTTGTGACCGACCGGGACGGTGCCGGTGAGCGCAGCGAGGTATTCGCGCGTGCGGATCAGATCTTCGCGCTGCTCTTCCCTCGTCATTCGCGTGTAGATCTGGTGATCCCAACCGTGGGTCGCGATCTCGTGCCCGGCTGCGATGACCGTTCGGAGAGCGTCGGGTCGTTCCTCTGCGACGCGCCCGACCCAGCAGAACGTGGCGCGGATATCGTAATCGGCGAGGAGTTCGAGGAGACGGATCAGGCCAGCATCGAGATCGTACCGTGCCTGGGCTCGCCAGTACCCATCGGACTCGCCATGTTGGGCGATGACGCCGTACTCGCCATCCACATCGATGGAGACGACGAGTGCCGCGCGGTGTCCAGCTGGCCAGGTCGGTGGGGTCCGTTCGCTCATCACACTGTGCTCCGCGAGGCGGCGATGGCTCGCCGCGCGTCTTCGAGTACGTCGACGAGCCGCTCGATGTCGTCTTCGGTGTTGTAGAAACCGGTCGAAACGCGCAGGCAGTAGGGATGCGTGATCCATCGGACGATGACGTTACGTTGGGCCAATGCAGCGACGAGCGCCTGCGGATCACCGTCGCGCACCGTGAAGCTCACGAGTCCAGCCATGCGGTCAGGCGGGGTGAGAACGTCGACTCCCTCGAGACTGGCCAGTCGCTCGGCCGCTCTTCGGCCGAGGGCAGCGACGCGTTGAAAGATCCAGCGGTACCCGATGTCTTCGCGAAGCCAGCGGAGAGCAGCGACCTGGCCAGCGATCGCGGGAACATGCACGCCTCCGACTTCGAAGCGCTCAGCGGTGGGTTTGGGAAGGAAGTAGCCGCCGATCGGCTCCAATCCGTTGGGGGCGAGCGAGGCGTAGCCGACGATCGTCAGCTGCAGGCGATCGAGCGCCTCGTCGGAGAAGTAGACGGCGCCGGTACCCTCCGGTCCACAGAGCCACTTCTGGCCCGGGATGGCATAGACATCCGCTCCGAGTGCGGCGACGTCGGTCGGGATGGAGCCGGCTGACTGGGCGCCATCGACCACGACGAGTGCACCGTGCTGGTGCGCGAGTGTCGCGATCTCGGCGATGGGCAGGATAGCGCCGGTATTCCACGTGAGATGAGAGAGCACGACCATGCGCGTTCGCCGGCCGATCAGGCGAGCGAGCGCACCCACGACGTCGCCTGCTCCCGTGCCGAGCCTGGCCGTCCGTACCACCACACCATAGCGCCGGGCGACATTGAAGATCGGCCCCTGGGCGCCGGGATGCTCCATGTCGGTGGTCACGATCTCGTCACCTGGTTGCCAATCGAGTCCCATGACGGCGAGATTGATCCCGTCCGTGGTGTGCCGCGTGAGCGCGATCTGGTCCGGGCGACAACCGAGCAAGCGAGCGACTTCCTCGCGGGCCTGACGCTTGAGGTCAGCGGTCCGCTCGTAGCTCTCGCTCGTGATGCGGCCATGCAGGAGTTCCCGCTCCGCTTCTCGCTGCATCGCTTCCTGGACCAGAGAGGGTAAAGGGCCGAAGGTTCCGGTATTGAGATAGGCGTACTCGCAGACCGCTGGCATGACTGCGCGGATCGCTGCGACTTTGTCGGATTCCTGCATCGCTCATGCTCCTGTTCCCGGCCATCCCGTGTCGACAGTGGGTGTGTACTGCGCTGAGCAGCACCCGTCAAGCCTGAGCGATGGCCGAGCGAACTGGTCCACCGCCGAGGAGCGCGCCGGCTTATAGTGGCGGGCTAGCCGAGGGTCTGTCGCTACGGCCGCGGTCGCTAGATCGCACGATTCAGGCGAGGGTTGCCAGTGCCTGTTCCAGATCGGCGATGATGTCCTCGGGATCCTCGATACCGACCGAGAGCCGGACGAGCCCGTCGCTGATACCCATCGCCTGGCGCTCTTCTGGTGAAAGGCCGCGATG
>NZ_JBRBZA010000044.1:0-18420 GCF_053493975.1 Thermomicrobium sp. | reverse complement strand
ACCTGCCAGTTGCGCCCCGACGTAAGCCACGACGCGTTCGGCTGGGAACAGGCCCCACGCTGCCAGTGCGAACGTCACCGCTGGGTTGACGTGTCCGCCGCTGATCGGTCCCGCCAAGCCAACGGCGATGCTCACCGCGATTGCCGAGCCGACTGCGATGCTGAGCCAGCTCCCACCCGCACCGTGTGACCGCGCGAGCCGCGCGGTCGCGACTGTTCCGTCTGTCAAGAGGACGAGCAGCAGTGTCCCTAAGAACTCGGCGGTGAGTTCTCGCACCCGACACCTCCTCTGGATGCGCCAGACGCAACCGTTCCCTCGCACCGATCGGGGGAGGTTAAAGAATGCTCACTCGGGATGCATGAACGTATTATGAAGAGGCAAGAGCCCGAGATGGGAGTCAGCACGCGACAGCCACGGCACAGCGTCGCTCCTGTCGGGAACGAAGAGGAAGCGTGCGCTGCAGAGCGATCGACACGAACTTTCCTCTTCTTCAGGACGCAACCGACGCGCGAGGGATCGAGTCGGCTTACCCCAGTCTTCCGCAGGGGAAGCGCCTATGGACCCCTCGGGAGAGGCTCACCCTGTTCCGGCTCGCACACCTGATTCTGCTTTCATGCAGCAATGCTTGTCGTGTTGCGCGCAGTCGTCATTATCAAGAGGAATGGACGCTTCGACGACGATGCGCGGTACCGAGTCGCGCGGGTACACGTTGACGCGAACCTTGAGTGCGGTGAGAAGGTTGCGTCGTTCCTCGTAGTCGAGTGTGTCGAGTCGTCCGCGGAGCGCGTGTATCCATCGAGTCACGTCCAGTAGTCGTTCGCGCCATGCTCGTTGCAGTTCCCGTTGTCGCTCCAGTTCCACTCGCTCGCGTTCCAATTTCTCCCTCTGGCTCTGCAGGCGCTCGATCTCGCGAACAACCAACTGAACGACCCGCTCGTCCCGTATCTGAGCCAAGTTGTAGACGAGATTCTGTTCCTGCTCCATCGTTTGCTGAATCGCTCGCTCGAGCAAGCGCAGTTCGTCCTCGTTGGACGCGCACTCGTTCAACGCTTGCTCGAGCGCGGATACGAGCACGTCTTCCCGCTCGATAGCCCTCACGAGTTGCTGCCACACGGCGGAATCGAGCGCGTCTCGGGAAATCCAGTTCGAAACGCACTGCCCGTCACGCGTGCGATAGCAGTAGTAGTAGGCACGATACTTGTCGCGGCACCGACGCGTGGTCGTCGTGAGCACGCCACCGCAAAGTCCACATCGAGCGAAACCGCCGCGCAAAAGAAAGAGTTCGGGTTGCTTGCTCGCACGCGGAGCCATCTGCTGGTTCTGACGAGCGCGCTCTTGTACGGCAACAAACAACTCCGGAGAAACGATCTGCGGATAGACCCCGTCGGGCAACGGAACCGACCAGTCGTCGGGAACGGTCGTCCGATACCATTTCCCGTTGTCTCGACGCTCCGTCTTGTAACGATAACTCTCGCCTTTTCCGGTATATCGTTCCTCGCGCAAGAGATACCGAATCGTCGAGCGACTCCAACGGGACTTGCCCATCGGACTCGGTACGCCTCGTTCGTTGAGTTCCCTCATCAACTTCTCGATTGTCGCACCAGCGGCAGCTCGCTCGAAGATGTAGCGCACGATCGCCGCTTCCTCAGGCACTTCGACGAAACGACCTTCTTCTTCGACCCATTGGAGACCGTACGGAGCCTTCGGCCCGATGATCGGCTTCCCGCTCACTGCGCGCGCCCGACGCCCTCGTTGAGTCCGTTCGGCCAACTTCTCACGCTCGACTTCCGCGGCGAACGCTCGCGCCAAAGCCAAGAAGCGACCGACGGGCGAATCCTCGACTGGATCGAGTACCGAACACAGTTGGACAGCGTGCTCGCGGAACTCCTCGAGCAACACCGCCAGATGGACTTGGTCGCGACTCAGTCGATCTAGACTGTGGACGATGACGACGTCGATCGCGCGATCGCGCACGAGTCGCCGAAGTTCGCTCAGACGAGGACGACCCCGATAGATCGACCCCGTCGCCACATCGGTATAGACACCGATCACCTCGAGGCCGTGCTCCGCGGCATAGCGTCGACAGGCCTCTTCTTGTGTCGGCAAGCTGTAGCGGTCTTCTTCAGATTGACGATGACTAGAGACGCGCAGATAGATTGCTGCCTTGGGTCGTGCTACGCTCATAGAGGAACCTCCCGGTTCTCGGCGCTCCGCGTTGAACAATCCCCGTCGGCGCGGAGCGCCTTGTCGTCGTACCTCGTTCCGACAGATGCGCGGGTTTGCCAGACCATAGCACGGCGAAGAACATTTCTCCTGTCTCTCCACAGACGCAAACGAACCTCACCCTCACGTCCGTGATGGCGTTACGACGTCCCCTCCTTCACCAAAGAGAAGCCAACCAGGATCGACGTCGAGTGCCGCAGCCAACATCCGAATCGTGCGCGGGTGTGGCGCCTTGCGCACACCCGACTCGATCCGCGCGATGGTGATCGGTGACACACCGCTGCGCTGTCCTAACTCTGCTTGGGACAGTGACCGCCGCAATCGTATGTAACGGAGTCGTTCGCCTAGTGTCTTTATCCTGTCCCCTTCGTGTCCAATGAATACCCGACTCGCTAGAGATTCGACAACAGCGGATCGCTGGCCTATCGGTTATGACAGCCGATAGGCATCGGTAAGCAACGAAGGACACCGATGCCCCGCAGCCCCCACAGCAGCCCGCCTCCGTAAGCGACGTTGTCGTCCTAACGACCGACACGTCAAGAGGGGGTCGTCATGGACGTGAATGCACACAAGCGACTTGTTGTGGAGACTACGAGCTTCTACGCCCGACGCGGGTACGACGGTGTCTCCCTGCTGTTTGTTGCTCGCTTTGCCATGGAGGACGGTTGGATCGATCGCATGGCCAGGGTTGCATCGGAGTTGTTCCAGCAATGTCGTGCACCTACTCAGGATGCAGCGGAGCAACTCGGTCAACCGGCAGCGGCACTCGACAAGTTGAACGGCACGGCGGCATGAACGCGCGACAAGGCTGACGGGTTTACCGTCGCACCATTGCTGGGCGAAACACTGACACACCCACGCCATGAAGGAAGATAAGCCATGAAGATTGTCACGCTAGAGCACCACCCCATCATGCTCCAAATCGATTCGTAAGAGGCGTACCGGCTCGCACGAACACTACAGTGCGTCCCGAACCGAGACTCCTATGACGAAACGAGTTGTCTGAGAATCGTCGCCAGCCTGCTTGGAGGAAGTTGCGCTCATCGCGGGGCTACCACTTAGCGTGCACGATCCCGAGCGCCGAGCGTCTGAAACCCCAGGCTCCCTGCAGCGGCCGACTCCTGGATCCACTCCCCATTTTGGATCAGGTCCAGTCGGCAGCTCTGTGAGCAGTCGATCCACCCCCAAGCGGGCCGGAATGCTCGAGGGCGTCCGGCCCACTCTCCTAGTTGGCTTGTGGGAGGAGCACCGCAAAGTTGCGGTCGAGGTCTACCCCGTGACCCGGCCTGCACTTCACGGCGGCCCGCGAAAATCGAACGTTTTTTGCCAATCCCGACCGATCGTCGTTAAGGACTGCCCCAACTAGCGGGAACGTCGCCAAACGAGCGTCCTGCGCTGGCCGCCGGTATACACGCACTGGATATGCAGAACTCAGCACGATACTCGGTTAGCTATCACGACCGTGACACATCTTGCCGAGTCATCCGGCACCCAAGGTAGTTTTGTGAGTTTTCGTCTCTCGTATCCACTGTGCGAAGGAACGAGCGGGCACCGTGCTGTCTGTTTTTGACACCGCTGTCGCCCAACGTACAGAAGGATTAGCCGAATCGTTGCGTGGTATAATCCGGAGCGTGCAACACGTCAACGTCGCGATCAGCCGGCATCCGGCATGCCTCTGCAATGGCGGGAGGATGTCTATGGCCTTGATCTACGACGGCGGCCTGCCAGACTCTGCGCTAATGCCAGGAGATCGAGTGGCTGTAAGGATCAGCGGTAACGCTCTAGAAGTGAAAAAGACCTTCGTGGGCATTACCTACTTTACCTACTATATCCTACTTAGTTCCTTGATTGGTATTGAGCAACCGAGCCCGGAAAGACTACTCATCCACTGAGTAAGCGTTCTTGGGTCACACATGACCTTGCGCTTGAGGGAGGATGTAAAGCGGAACCAAGAGCCAAGCGACGTCGCGAAGCTCCGGGATCAGCTAGCGCCGCACATCAGGCGCAGGTTCGAACCTGATGTACTCACGCCTGATTTCCGGCCTTTATTCCTGAAATGGTTGCGCGGGTTATATGATCTGCAGTGTCGGGGTGCCCGACCGAATTCCAGCCAGAACTAGCCAAGACTGGCGAAAAACGTCGGGTCGACCAAAAAAACACCGAATTTCGAACGGAGACGACGACAGGTGGCGCGCGGGTTCAGACCCCTTGCACGCCGAACTTTTGACCGGCCTATCCCCTTGTAGAGTGTCCAGTCGCGCTGCGTGCGTGCACGACGTGGTGACACGCGCGACAGAGTGGCACCAGATTGGTCACGTCGTTCGTCCCGCCACGAGACAAGGGCACGACGTGGTGCACCTCGGTCGCTGGCGCGCCGCACCTCGCGCAGTGCGGCGATTGCGCGAGCACCAGCTTGCGGGAGCGATCGTAGGTCGCATCGTAGCCGCGAGTTTGACGCGAGCCGCGTCGACGAGAGTATGCGCGTTTCCACTCTCGCTCCAACGCTTCTCCCGCGGCGAGATGTTCGACGCAATAACGCTCTCGCGTGAGTCGCATGCAGCCCGGATAGGCACAGGCGCGTGGCAGTTTCATCGTCACTCCCTCGATTGCGTTTGTTCGAGCCGATCGTCGATCGCGTCGACGTCGATGCCGTTTAAGATCGCTAGCAGTCGCTTTTCGGCTCGTCGACAACAGCGCCACCCGGTGGTGTAGCTGCGCCCCTGCCCCAACGCCCACAGCGAGATGCGCACCGACCGCGACGATTGCCAGTACGCGGGGTCGAAGTAGGTCGCGCGGAGCGCCTCGAAGAGCTCTTCGTTCTCCTCGCGCAACCGCTGCATGGCGAGCTCGATGTCCGCTAGCAGTTCAGCGGCTGCGAAGGCGAACGGTGGTGCTCGTCGTTTCCGTTTGCGTCGACGAGGCAGGTCACTCGAACCGGGATGAACCGAGAGGAGCAGTTCGGGGAGGTGCTCCAGAACCCAACGCAGTTGGGACATAGTCCAACTCGGCTCAGATGTCATCGCTCGACTCCCCTATCAATCGTAACAATCGCTGACAGAGACCAGCGACATCGACGCGACGCGCGAGGTCAGCTCGTTGCACTCGTCGGAGCGTCTCCAGTTCGCGAATCCGTCGCTCGAGTCGTTGTCGCTCTTCTCGTCGTTCCCAGCGACGAGCAATCGCTCCGGTCGGGTCGACTTCATTTTCGCGCGCCCAACGCCAGAACATCGCCTGTCGCGCGCGATACCAGTGTTGAAGTTCGTCTTCGATCCGATCGAATGAACTCACTGTCGCTCGCTCCATCGGTCACTCTGTTTCGCTCGAACAGAGCGCAAACTGGTTGCGCACCGCGGCCGACACGTCTCGCGTCGACACGGAGCGCGCCCTCGCTCGTGCACTACGGCCCTTGCGTGATCGAGACGATTCGCCCTCGTCGCCCAATTGTCGGTCGTCGCGTGCGTCCGACCAGCAGACCCTCGTGTGCGTTCCCGACGCTGCTCGTCCATTCGACCTTGCGCCCCAGCGCTCGTTTCGGGATAGGCGAGCAGACGATGGACTCGCCTATCCCGATCAACTCGACTCAGCGCGCCTGTTTCTCGAATTCGACGAGCTCTTCCATCCACAGATCGAATCGCGAACGATTCAAATAGCCTTGTCCCCTTTCGGTGACGAACTCCGCTCGCCACAGACTAGGCCACTCCGGAGGAACCCCGTACGGGAGCGACTTGTAGAAGGTGTAGAACGCCTCGTGCGCCTCAGCCGCCTCGCGAAGCTTTTCCGCAAAGGCTTTCGCGTACGCGAGGTATGTCGGTCGCACTGCTCGCAAATAGTGACGATAGTTTTCGGGCTCGAGCTCTTTCCGGATCTTCTCCTCCAGGTCGCGGCGAGTTCGCTCCAGCCTCTCCAAACGTCGCGGCAACGACTCGTATTCGTCTTCTGTTGCCGCGAGCTCGCGACGCACTCGCGCGAGTTCGTCACCGATGTCCTCGCCAACGAGCGCTGCTACCTCTAGCTCTATTTCGCGCTCGCGTAATTCCTGAATTCGTCGCAGCAGTCCGTTCTTTCGTTCGTCGGCTGCACGGAGTTCAGCGACGATCTCGTTCAGGCGTTTCCGAGCCATCGTCAATTGCGGAAGTTCCTCGTACACGACTTCACGCGCGTTGCCGCGCCCGAACAGCGTTCGTCTCGTCACAGCGCCCCCCTTTGTCCCTCAATTCGCTCGGCGTCATTGCGCAATTCGCTGGCCGGACTCTTGCGGTGCTTGCTACGAGCCCACTCTCGCCCGACCAAACGCAAGCGGTTTTGACGAAGTCGGGCGAGACGCAGTCGCCACAACCTCTCCCACAGCGCGTCGCGCAACTCCTCTAGTCGTTGTCTGTCGCGGTTGTCGGTGGTGAACTGCGACATCCCATACTCGATCAAGTTCTCTTCTCCTTCCCACGCGTTCGACCGGGCGCGAATCACTCGGAGATCGCTCGTCGAGCCGACACGCGTCGAGCGAGGTGGCCCGCGATCGCGCCCACGCGTGGTCGTGCGAGTCACGAAGAACAATCGATGCCTCATGACTCGCCCTCCCGCTTCGCGAGGAAAACTTCGACCCACCCGTGTAACTCATCACCGGTCGTGTCACGCAGTCGCACGACTCCGCGTCTGGCTAGCTCGCTGATCGCGACACGGACTTGCTCAGGCGCGAAGGACAACGCGCTTTCGATTTCGTAGAGACGCGCCGCGCGTCGCATGCGTTGCGCGAGATACCGCTCGATGTTGACTGCGACGTTTCCCCCAAATGCTCCAGATTTACTGTCAGTACCGTCAGTACCGTCAGATTGCGCGTCGGGACGCGGATTTTGTCCTGACAGCAAACCTGACAGTAACGGATCGATACCGTCAGGACCGTGGCGGATACCGTCAGATCGCTCGCCCTGCTGCGGGTCTCCGTCTGACAGTAACGCGTCGGTACTGACAGTAACGACGCGGTTACTGTCAGGAGAAAATCGCGATGGCGACGAGGCTTCTGACAGTACTGACGGTACCGACGGTATCCGCGGGGCATCTTCGGGAGTGGGCTCGATAGGTCGGCGCTCGATGCACCAGAGGCGTTCGCCGGCGCTGCCGCGCTCTTCGCGGATGACGACGCTCGTCGCGAGCAAGACTGGTCGGATCTCGCGGAGTCGTCGCGCGAGCCACACGGGAGTCCGCGGCCACGCCTTGGACCCGAGGAGTCGCAGTTCTTCGGCCACCGGGGCGAGTTCGCCGAGCAACTCCGTGGCGGTACCCCGCCAACTCGTTCGCTGCTCGATCCAGCGCAGGAGCGCCTGCCCGACTGGACTCCCTTCGATCGCCGCTCGCTGCTGCTCGCCGACGACCACGCTCCAGTCGGACTCGAATTGCGCGGCACCCCAACCCGCTGCCTCGTAGATCGCAGCCGCCCACTTCCCCCAGTCAGCCAACCGCGGAAGGCGACGCAGTCGCACGCTCGCGCGCACGCGCAGAGCCGCCGACAAGAGCGTCGCGAGCGCACCGAGCCAGGTCGCGTGTCGTCTCGCGAAGAGCTCCCAGATCGCTTCTTCCTCGCGACGCTCTTCGTCCGGGATCCGGTCGAGCGGCACGGGAAGCAGACGGTCGTTGAAGTCGGCTCGATCGGCCGGGGGATTGATGCCGTTCAGCAAGATGGCGCGCTTGAACTCGAAGACGACATCCTCGTCGTCGCTGTACAGTCGTCGCTTCGAGTCCCCCTCGCCGGTCACTGCTCAACACAGCGTGTCGATGGCCCACTCCGAAATCGAGCCCAGATTGTCGAGCTGGGCGATCTGGCAGTGGGCCAGCTTCTGGATGATTTCCCGAGCGTCCAGCCGGATCGACTCCGGCTTGGCGGGGTCGAGGAGTCGCTTGATGATGCGCTGGCGCAGCGTCTTTCCTGACCCCATGTCCCCGACAAAAAGCAAGATCGGTCGCGCGACGTGGGGCAACCACGCGAGCGCGAGCCAAGCGATCAACAGGCGTCGCAACCGCTCGTCGCGCGGGCCGACCAGCTCGAGCAGTTCCTCGAGCGCAGCGGGGTCGCCTGCGACGGGATCGGGCAACTCCTGTAGGGTCGGATACACACGAAACAGGACAGGTGCCTCGCCCAAGACGCGCCACCCCTGCGCGTCGACCGCGAGATAGCGACCTGGCCCGAGCCAAACCCACAACGTCTGCGACTCTGCTTCCCACGCACTCCGCACGTGAAGCTCGACGCGCTCCCCCTCGTGCAACGCCAGCGCTTCGAGCGTTCCGGCTGCGACTTGCAGTGCCTCGGAAGTGATCCCTCGCCCCTCGGCCTCCCACATCAAACGTCGCAGCCAAGGGTAAGCGCCGCGAGGGAGCGCGAGCGACGTGCCGTCCACGACAGCGTGCGGCGCACCGTATTGGTCCACGATCAGTCGCGGTCGCGCAGCGAGTGCATAGGCGATCAGTCGATCAGCTTGCGAGCGTCGCTCGCGCTCGGGTGTCCGCGTGACCGGCCGCTCAGGGGCAAGCGGTTCCCGCTCACTGTTTTCGCTCGCGCTCGTCGCGGTACCGCAGACTGGGCACGTGTCTCCATCGAAGACGACGAGGCAGATCGGGCAGATCACGCCGCCACCCCCTCCCGCGACCGAGCGCGCAGCCGCAACTCTTCGTCGATCCGCTGCAGCCGTTCCTCGAACCACGCGCGCTGCCAGTCGCGCTGCGCATTGGGGGTGGCCAAGTACCACGAGATGATCAGCAGTTCCCGTCGGATCTGCCAATCCGGTAAAGAGCGAAGGTCTGCGTGGCGACGTCGCAACCACGCCGCCTCGTTAAGCGCGCTCGGTCGGAGACTGTTCGCCGCAGTTGCGAACAGTTTGTCGAGCGGAGTCGATGCGTCCAGGGTATACTCTTTTGCGCGCCCGACGATTCGCGACCAGTTGCGATCGCGTCCCGACTCGACACGAGGAGGGGTGCGGTCGCTCATTGGGCGCCCCCTTCCTCGCCAGCAGGCAACTCCGGCGGGTACGCGAGAATGGAACGCCAGAAGCCGCGCCACGCCGCAAGTTGTTCGGGGGAGAGCTCATGCGCAGGGACGAGTCGAATCGTGACGTACAGACTCTCCTGCGCGGCTTGTCGACGCGCACGCGCTGATGCTCAAGCTGCGCGTCGTGCAGCTGTGAGACGATCATCACGAACCATAACGGCAACCCGCCCAAGCCGCGAACCTGTCGCGCAGGGAGTAGTCGCCGATGGTTCGGTTCTTGCGTTGTTCCGACTCGCTGCCGGTCACCCCGGCATCACTTAAAGTGTACGTACACCGCGCACGTACGTCAAGCCCGTGTGCGCACGCGATCCTCGACGTCGATCCAGAGCTCGAGTTCGAGCAAGTCCGGGTCGAGAATGCTTTGGTGTCCGTGGGCGCAAAATACCGTTGTCGGCAGAGGACACCCGCCGATGACGACCTTCTCTTCCGGCGCGAGCTCAGGTTCGAAGGGTTTCTGCCCGTTCAAACGTATGCATCGCGAATTGATTCTCCGGAAAGGGTTCGACTCTCTCCGATGCGTCGTGCCGTATCGTCGACAACGACGACCTGGGCGCCACGCGTCCAGCGTCTCGTCGTAGATCAGTTCTGTGCTCAGATGAAACGCGCGTCGCGGGATGCCGCCGTACTCGAGGTCCTTGACGATGCCGATGAGGAAGCCGCAGCCCTTGACGCTGCAGATCACTCGACCGTTGCGCGTGACGTGCGCGGGTCTCATTGCTCACCTCCTCGTCGTTTCGGGTCGATTGCGAACTGCACCTTTAGTGTCGACTGCGCGCAGCAATGCTTGTACTTTTTCCCACTTCCGCACGGGCAGGGGTCGTTCCGCCCCACCTTCTGCTTCTTGCGTGCTGGACCCGCACCGTCACCACCGCGGTTCGGCGTCCCGACCTGCATGACCGGCCGCTGCAGTGCCGGTGCCAACTGGACGCGGTAGATCAGTCGAGCCACGTCGTACTCGATGTTTTCCAGCAGCTGCTGGAACATCCGGTAGCCTTCACGCTTGTACACGACGAGCGGGTCGAGCTGACCATAGGCCTGCAACCCGACTTCGTGACGCATGTGCTCCATCTCGGTCAGGTGCTCGACCCAGAGCCGATCCATCACTTGCAAGAGCACCAGCCGCTCGATCACTCGCATCGTCTCGGGGCCGAACTCTTGCTCGCGTCGCTCGTAGCGAGCCAGTGCCCGCTCCCAGAGCAACTCGACGAGCTCGTCCTCGTCTCGCTCTTCGAGATCGCGCGGTGTCAACCCATCCGGGTCACCCACGATGCCAGCGAAGGCACGGAGGACCGACTCCGGATCTGGCTCGTCCGCCGACTCGAACGCTTGTTTGACCGCCTTCTCGAGCTGCCGCCGCACCATGCCGAGCACGTGCTCGCGCATGTTCTCGCCCATGACGATCTTGCGGCGGTCACCGTAGATCACCTCGCGGTGCTTGTTGATGACGCTGTCGTACTCGACGAGGTGCTTGCGGAGATCGAAGTGGTACCCCTCGATCTTCTTCTGCGCTTCCTCGATCATGCGGCTGACCAGCGGGCTCTCGATCGGATGCTCGTCGTCCATCCCGAGCTTCTCGAGCAGCCCCTGGATCCGCTCCGTACCGACTCGCTTGAGCAGTTCATCTTCGAGCGAGACATAGAAACGGCTCGAACCGGGGTCACCCTGGCGTCCAGCACGCCCGCGCAACTGGTTATCGATCCGACGAGCTTCGTGACGCTCGGTACCGATCACGTGCAGTCCACCGAGCTCGGCGACACCGGGGCCGAGCACGATATCGGTCCCACGACCAGCCATGTTCGTCGCGATCGTCACTGCGCCGCGTTGCCCAGCCTTGGCGACGATCAGCGCCTCGCGCTCGTGATGCTTGGCATTCAGGACCTCGTGTGGAATCCCCTTGCGCTTGAGGAGCTCGCTCAGGTACTCGCTCTTCTCGATCGACGTCGTGCCGACCAGCACCGGACGGCCGATCGCGTGCATCTCCTCGATCTCGCGCACCACCGCGCGGAACTTGCCTTCCTCGGTCCGGTAGATCACGTCCGGGTAATCGACGCGAATCATCGGCTTGTGCGTGGGAATGACCACAACCTCGAGGTTGTAGATCGTCTGGAACTCCTCGGCCTCGGTCGCCGCCGTACCGGTCATCCCGGCGAGCTTCTCGTACATCCGGAAGTAGTTCTGGTAGGTGATCGTCGCTTGCGTGACTGTCTCCTGCCGGACCCGCAAGCCCTCCTTGGCCTCGATCGCCTGGTGCAATCCCTCGCTGTAGCGGCGGCCCGGCATCATGCGGCCGGTGAACTCATCGACGATGATGACTTCACCGTCGCGCACGATGTAGTCTCGGTCACGCAGGTAGAGTTCCTTCGCTTTCAGTGCCTGCTCGAGATAGTGCACCGCATCCGAATAGCGATCGTCGTAGAGGCTATGCCCCTCCGGAATCCCTAACAACCGCTCCACCCGATCGATGCCAGCCTCGGTGAGCGTGACCGTCCGGTACTTGAAATCGACCGTGTAATGGACGTCGCGGCGGAGCTGACGAGCAATCTGCGCGAACTGGTAGTACCGGTCGACCGTCTCGCGCGCTGGACCGGAGATGATGAGCGGCGTCCGCGCCTCGTCGATCAAGATGTTGTCCACTTCATCGACGATGGCATAGGAGAGTTCGCGCTGGACGATATCTTCCGGCCGATAGACCAGGTTGTCGCGCAAGTAGTCGAAGCCGAACTCGTGATTCGTTCCATAGGTGATGTCAGCCAGGTACGCCTCCCGCCGGCTGACCGGTCGCCAGTGGTTGAGTCGGTCATCCGGGCTCGGGTCCGGCTGCGTATAGCTCGGATCGTAGATGCCCGAGAACTCGTGCGCGATCACCCCAACCGTGAGCCCGAGGAAGTGATAGATCGGGCCCATCCAGCCACCACCCACGCGCGAGAGATAGTCGTTCGGCGTGACGAGGTGACAACCTCGACCCAAAAGAGCGTTCAAGTACAGCGGCAGGGTCGCAACGAGAGTCTTCCCTTCACCAGTCTTCATCTCGGCGATCTTGCCTTCGTGCAGCACGATGCCAGCCATCAGCTGGACATCGAAATGCCGCATCCCCAGCGTTCGCCGAGCAGCCTCACGGACGGTCGCGAACGCCTCGACCAAAATGTCGTCGAGTGTCTCGCCGTCTTGCAGGCGCGCCTTGAACTCGTCGGTCTTGGCCCGCAGCTCGGCATCGCTCATCCGCTGGAACTCGGGCTCCAGCGCATTGATCTCGTCGACGATCCGGCGCAAGCGCTTGAGTTCGCGCTCGTTCGTGTCGCCGAAGATCTTTTTCAGCACGTTGCGCATCGACACGTCTCCCACGATCGGACTGGGCGGATGCATTGACTGCACCCGTACCCGTCAAGTCTACTCCTCAGCCGAGAGCACTGACGAAGGCCACCGACGAACTGGACGCAGGGAGGAAGGAAGCGCGCGATGACCGAGAGTCGATCCGTCCTCGATCACCTGCTTCCGCTGGCTCATCGCAGCGAACTCATCGTCGCCGCTTTGGCCACCCACCTCGCCTTCAACGTCGTGGCTGCACTGGCCTTCCGGCTGGCGGCACAGAGCAACAGCTGGTTGCCGTTCCTTCTCTGGCAAGTGGTCGGCAATCTCGCCGGGTTCCTCACCGTCTTGGCTCTGACGGTCCTCCTCCGTTTCGTTCCGTTATCGGTCGCTTATCCGATCACGACCGGTCTCTCGGTCATCGCGGTGCAGGTGATCGCTGCGCGGCTCTTGCTCCACGAACCGCTTCCACTGCGTGTCTGGTTCGGGACGATCCTCATCGTCCTCGGTATCCTGTTCGTGAGGGCACGGATCTGAGCTCATGGGTACGGCGCAGAGATGCCAGCGATCATCGCCGTTCGCCGAGCGGGTCTACGCCATCGTCCGGCGTATCCCGCCGGGCCGCGTCACGACCTATGGGCGTATCGCTCGTGCGGCCGGGCTCACTCGATCGGCACGAATGGTCGGTTGGCTTCTCCATGAGGCCCCACCCGATGTCGCGGCCGTCGCGCACCGGGTCGTGAACCGCAACGGTGAACTCACTGGCGGTTGGGCCTGGGGACACCCGAGCGTGATGCGGGCGCTTTTGGAAGAAGAGGGAGTCACATTCATCGACGAATATCGTGTCGATCTCTCGCGTCACCTCTGGGAACCACCCCTCGATCTCACGGGCGACGAAGGGTGAGCGCACCACCCGTGAGGCCAGGTATCGCTCGCGGCCGGCTCGGGCTCAACCTCCACCGACGAAATGGACGACCTCGAGCACGTCCCCGTCGCGGAGTTCGCAGTCCTCGTACCGCTCGCGCGGTACGATCTCACCATTGTGCTCCACCGCGACCAGTCGCGGATCCAGTCCGCGCAAACGGAGGAGATCGGCGATCGTCCGCACGCCGTCCAGTTCGACACGCTTGCCGTTCAACGTCAGCCGGATCGTCATGCTCCTCCCACCTTGTCCAAGGCTGCGCGAAACGCGTGCACCGCAGCGACCGGATCCGGGGCCGCCAAGATACCGCGGACGATTGCCACACCATGCGCCCCCGTTGCCACAATTGCCGGTACCCGCTCGGGCGTGATCCCACCGATCGCGATCACCGGGCAGGGTACCGCTCGCGTCACCGCCTGGAGCGCCTCGGGGCCGGCTGCCGCCCGACCGGGCTTGCTCGCCGTCTCGAAAACGTTCCCGAAGAGCAGGAAGTCTGCTCCCGCCTGCGCGGCTCGTTCGGCTGCCGTCACGCTGTGTACCGAGCACCCGACCAGACGGCCACGCCCCAGGAGGCGTCGCGCGCCCTCAGGCGGAAGACCACGCTCGGGAAGCTGCACGCCGTCCGCTTCGCTCAGGAGCGCGACATCGATCCGGTCGTTCACCAGCAACACGGCTGGCGGCATGACCAAGCGGCGAGCTTCCTGAGCTACCGCGAGCAGGTCGCCCGCCGCACGGTCGGGCGCCCGCAGGTGCACAGCGTCGACGCCGGCAGCGACCAGCACTGGGAGCAAGTCCAGCAGGCGATCGAAGGGACAAACCTCGGGATCGGTCACCAGGTGGAGCTGCGGCACACGCATCGCTCACGCACTCCGCGCAGCGAGCGCTCGATCGACCACCGCGCGGAGCTGCCGTGCAGCCTCGCGGACGTTCTCGGCACCGACGACCGCCGAGATCACCGCGACACCGACCGCACCAGCACGGATCACTGCAGCGGCGTTCGCAGCCGTGATGCCACCGATCCCGACCACCGGAATGCCGACCGCCCCAGCGATCTGCGCCAGGTGCTCGAGTCCGACTGCTGGACCAGCGTCCGGCTTGGTGGTGGTCGGATAGACCGGTCCGACGCCCAGGTAGTCGGCACCAGCTGCCTCGGCTTCCAATGCCTGTTCCAGCGTCTCCGGCGAAAAGCCGACGACCATCGACTCGGCGACCAGTTTCCGCGTCTCCGGAACCGGTAGGTCGCTCACACCGACGTGGACGCCGTCGGCCTCGAGAGCGAGTGCGAGGTCGACACGGTCATTGACGACAAACAGGACGCCAGCCTCGCGGCAGAGCGCCCGCAACGCGCGTCCGATTTGGAGTGCCTCGCTCAGCGGCCCGGTCTTCCAGCGCAGTTGGAGCGCTGTCGCCCCGCCCGCGATCGCCTCCCGCGCGATCTCGATGTCCGAGCGCCCGCGGGCGAGTGCGCGATCGGTGATCACGTAGAGACGCAGCGCCTCGTGGAGACGTGCCCCTCGCCAGACCGTCACGCGAGACCTCCTAACGGACAACACCCTCGAGCGGAGAACTCGCTGACGCGTACGGCTTCTTCGGGATCCGGCCAGCCAGGTAGCAGAGCCGCCCGGCCTCGATCGCGAGGCGCATCGCTCGTGCCATCTTCACCGGATCACCAGCCTGCGCGATCGCCGTATTGATGAGACAGGCATCGGCTCCCAGTTCCATCGCCAGTGCAGCATCCGACGGCGCACCGATACCCGCATCGACGATCACCGGAACGCTCGCCTGCTCGACGATGATCTGGATCCACCGAAAGTCCGGCAGCCCCTGACCGGAGCCGATCGGCGAGGCGAGCGGCATCACCGTCGCGCACCCGATCTCCTCGAGCTGCTTGGCCAGGACTGGATCCTGGTTGATGTACGGCAGGACGACGAATCCTTCTTTGACGAGCACCTTCGCTGCCTCGAGCGTCCCGATCGGATCCGGCAAGAGATACTTCGGGTCTGGAATCACTTCCAGCTTGACCCAGTTGGAAAGACCCATCGCCCGCGCCAGCCGGGCCACGCGGATCGCTTCTTCGGCGGTGCGGCAGCCGGCCGTATTGGGGAGAATCTGATACTTGGTCCAGTCGATCACCTCGAGAATGCTTCGGCTCTTCGGGTCGTCGAAATCGATGCGGCGGAGTGCGACCGTCACCATCTCGCAGCCCGAGGCCTCGAGCGCTGCCAGCATCTCTTCGTTCGAGCGCCACTTCCCCGTACCGAGGATGAGACGCGAGCGAAACTCGCGATCGGCGATCTTGAGCGGCTCGTCCTCGATCATCGTCCAGGCGCGTTCTGGAGTTTCAGCCATCCCGCACCTCCTGTGTTTCCGGCACCGGTACCCACCAGGCATGGAAGTGATGGACCGGTGAGCGCCCCCGGCCGATCGCAAAGGCAGCCTCCAGCGCACGGTGGAGATACTGCTTGGCCTCCCAGACCGCTGTCGGAACGTCGAAACCGCGGGCCAGGAAAGCCGCGATCGCCGTGGAGAAGGTGCAGCCGGTCCCATGCGTGTGCGGTGTCTCGACGCGCGGCAGCACGAAGCGCTCGAACGACTGCCCGTCGAACAGGAGATCGACGACTTGTTCCCCCGGCACGTGCCCACCCTTGAGTACGACATAGCGGGGGCCGAAAGCATGGATGGCACGTGCCGCCTCGCGCATGTCGGCCTCGTTGCGGACTGGTCGGCCGCAGAGCACTTCGGCTTCTGGAGCATTGGGAGTCACGATGTACGCGAGTGGTAGGAGGAGATCACGCAAAGCGGCGACAGCATCCTCACGGAGCAAGCGGTCTCCGCTCTTGGCGACCATCACCGGATCGACGACTAGCCGCTCGATGCGGTGCTGACGCACTCCGGCCGCGACCGTCTCGATGATGGCAGCCGAGCTCAACATACCGGTCTTGGCGGCATCGGCGCCGATGTCCTCCATGACTGCGTCGAGTTGCGCTGCCACGATGTCCGTCGGGATCTCGTGCACTGCCGTCACCCCGACCGTATTCTGCGCCGTGATCGCCGTGATCACCGTCGAACCATAGACGCCGAGCGCGCTGAAGGTCTTCAGGTCTGCCTGGATGCCGGCACCGGCACCCGAATCGGACCCCGCGATCGTGAGAGCCTTCGGAACTCGCATCGACATCGCCACCTCCCGTCTCTCGTCGCGTCACAGGACGAGGCGGCGGAAAAACGATCCGCCGACCCGACGGGGCGGCGGGTGGTGGAAGAGCTGAGGAGCGGTGCCGTCCCTGCGCTGGTATTACCCAGATCAGGTTCGGAGGGTTGGTCGACCGAGCGTCGACCTCTCAGCGCTTCCGCGCACCCCTGGCACCCGTTGTGCCGAGCATAACATGAGCGAGTCGCACGGACAACCATCAGCGCTCGGCCTGGCGCGGATCGAAGGCATCGCACACGCGACCGAGCACCCCCCTCTCCGGAACGCCCGCGAAGCACGTCTTTCGCTCCGCAGCGGAGGAGCGTACGCGCTCGACCAGACGCCATCCTTGCGGCGCGTTTCCTCGATCGAAGACCGAAGTCAGCACGTGCAGTCGGAAATGCCGTTAAGGATGGGTAGCCCCAGCAGGTGCTGACTCACCATGCGAAAAGGGGCTAGATCAGCCTTTATACTTCCGCGCAAAACCTGGCGCAGAGCGGGCTGGCGAGAGGCGAAGAGGGTAGGGAGACGATGGACGATCAGCGCCGACTTCACTTGCGATTCGCAACCCGTGCCGTCCACGCCGGCGAGCGTCCGAACCCTCGTGACTTCATCCCCACCACGACCCCGATCTATCCAGCCTCGACCTTCCTCTACCCGAGCATCGAGCAGATGGACGCAGCACTCGGCGGTGCTGTTGGAGTCTTCGTGTATGGACGCTACGGCAACCCGACGACGGAAGCACTCGAGATAGCGGTAGCGTCTCTGGAAGAGCAGGAAGCAGCGCTCGCTTTTGCCTCCGGAATGGCCGCCCTGCACGCCACGATCCTCTCCTGCGTCGAGGCTGGGGATCGCATCGTCGCCTCGCGCGATCTGTATGGTCAGACCATCACTCTCCTCCGCACGATCTTCGGATCGCTCGGGGTACGGATCGAGTTCGTCGATGTCCTCGATCTCGATCGAGTGGAAGCTGCGCTGCGTCGCGGTGGAGTGCGGTTGCTTCTCTGCGAGACGATCTCCAACCCGCTGCTCCGCGTCACCGACCTTCCCAGCCTCGCGGAACTCGCCCACCGCTACGGCACTCGGCTGGCGGTCGACAACACCTTCGCCACACCCTATCTCGTGCGTCCCGGGGCGCTCGGCGCCGATTACGTGATCCACAGCGCGACCAAGTATCTCAGTGGACATGGCGATGTGACCGCGGGGATCGTCGCCACGACAGCCGATCGCCGCTGGGAACTCAACGAGATCAACAAGACGATCGGCAGCATCCTCGGTCCGTTCGAGGCCTTCCTGGTTCTCCGCGGACTCAAGACATTACCGCTCCGCATGCACCGTCAATGCGAGAACGCCAGTCGGATCGCTCGCTGGCTCGCTGAACATCCGCTGATCGAGCGCGTCCATTTTCCGGGACTGCCCTCTCATCCGAGTCACCAGACGGCTGTCCGTCTCCTCCCGCCAGGACTCTTCGGCGCCATCGTGTCGTTCGAAATCCGCGACGGGACACGCGAACGCGTGACGGCGTTCCTCGAACGCTTGCAACTCATCCTGCCGGCGACGACGCTGGGTGACGTCTACTCTGAAATCCTCTATCCCGTCATGGCCTCGCATCGCGGCCTTTCACCAGAAGAGCGCCAGGCGATGGGTATCAGCGACGGGCTCGTCCGGCTCTCGGTCGGTATCGAGGATCCCGAGGACATCATCGCCGATCTGGAACAGGCACTGGCAACCCTCGCCTGAATCGTGCGA